>CAMJGU010000001.1 GCA_946405325.1 uncultured Clostridia bacterium
GCGGCAACATCATCCGCGAGATCGCGGAGTACGGCGCGGAGCAGGCCAAAAAGGTAGGCGCGGAAAACGTCTACAACTTCACCATCGGTTCTCCCAGCATCGATCCCCCCTCCATCGTCCGCGAGACGATGGAGCGCTATCAGAACACCGTCCCCGCGGCAAAGCTCTACACCTACGCGCCCGCGCCGGGGTACCCGGCGGTGCGGCAGAAGATCGCGGCGTATCTCACCGAGACCTACGGCGTGGATTACCGCGCTCAGGACGTGATCGTGACCTGCGGCACGTCGACCTGCCTTGCGGTGCTCACGCGAGTCTTGCTCTCCGGCGGCGGGAAGGCGATGACCTTCGCGCCCTACTTCATGGACTATAAGTACTATGCCGAGTCCGTGGGCTCCACCCTCATCGAGTGCCCCACTGAGCCGGGGACCTTCCAGCTCGACGTCGCCGCGGCGGAGAAGTATCTCACGCCGGACACGATGATGCTCGTCATCAACACCCCCAACAACCCCTCAGGCGTGGTATTCACCCGCAAGCGGCTGGAAGGGCTCGCCGCGCTTTTGGAGCGCAAGCAGAAAGAATACGGCCACCCGATCTACATCGTGGCGGACGGCCCGTACCGCGAGCTGGTCTACGACGGGCAGGAGACGGTGTATATCCCGTCGATCTACCGCAACACCATCGACTGCTACTCGTTCAGCAAGGGCATGTCGCTCCCCGGCGAGCGCGTGGGCTTCTTGGCGATGACCAAGGACGTGGACGACTACGCCGACATCATGTCGGCGTGCATGGGCGTCATCCGCGCGTTTGGCTACATCTGCGTGTCGTCGATGTGGCAGCAGGTGGCGGTGGACTGCATCGGAGCCACCAGCGACATCTCGGCATACAAGAAAAATCGCGACCTGCTCTACGGCTCGCTCACGGACATGGGCTACACCTGCGTCCATCCCGACGGGGCGTTCTACCTCTTCATGAAGACGCCGGAGCCGGACGCGGAGGCGTTCGCCCGCCGCGCGATGAAGGAAAACCTGCTCGTCGTCCCCGGCGACCCCTTCGGCACGCCGGGCTACGTCCGCGTCGCGTACTGCGTGGGCCACGACGTGATCGAGCGCTCGCTCCCGACGTGGAAAAGGCTCGCCGAGGAATACGGACTGAAGAAATAAAGGAGACTTGCCATGTTTCGCGACGTTGCGCGCTTTAAGCAGAAGATTTCGGACGCGGAGTGCATTGAGATTTTGAAGAATGAAAAGCGCGGCGTCCTCTCGGTATTGGGCGACGACGGCTACCCATACGGTATGCCGCTGAACCACTTCTACAACGAAGAGGACGGCAAGCTCTACTTCCACAGCGGCAACCGCGGGCATAAGCTCGACGCGCTGCGCCGCTGCGACAAGGCGTCGTTCTGCGTCTACGACGCGGGCTTTTACAAGGAGGGCGACTGGGCGCTGAACATCAAAAGCGTCATTGTGTTCGGCCGCGTGGAGTTCATCGAGGACAGGGAGCGCATTTTTGAGATCTCCCGCCGTTTGAGCCACAAGTTCACGGCGGACGAGGGCTATATCGACTACGAGATCGAACACTCCGGTGCGCGCACGGCGATGTTTGCGCTCGTACCGGAGCATATGACCGGCAAGCTGGTCAACGAGAAGTGAGAAAAAGGCACGCAAATGCGTGCCTTTTTCATGCCTTGACGCCGTAGGCGTCCATGGCGGCGTAGAGCTGCGCGCGGTGCGCGTCGGAGATGGTGCACAGCGGCAGGCGAAATTCCTCGGCGCACAGTCCCAGATGCGCGAGCGCGGTCTTGACCGGGATCGGGTTCACCTCACAGAACAGTGCGCGGAGGAGATCGGTCATGCGCAGCTGCAGGACGCCGGCTTTGTGGAGGCTGCCCGACATGGCGAGGTGCGTCAGCTCCCGCATGTCGCCGGGGATCAGGTTCGCCGCGGTGGAGATCACGCCCGCGCCGCCGAGCGTCATCAGCGCTGCCGTGTCCTCGTCGTTGCCCGACCAGACGGAGAAGCCGTCGCCGCAGCGATTGAGGGTATCCTGCATCAGCGCGAAATTGCCGCTGGCTTCCTTGACGCCGACGATGTTCGGGTGCTCCGCGAGGACGGCGTAGGTCTCCGCGGTGCAGGATACGCCGGTGCGGGACGGCACGTTGTAGATGATGACGGGGATTCGGATCGCGTCGGCGATCGCCATATAGTGAGCGATCAGCCCCGCCTGCGTCGCCTTGTTGTAGTAGGGCGTCACGACGAGCGCGGCGTCCGCGCCCAGCGCCTCCGCCTCGCGGGAGAGCTCGATGGCGTGGGCGGTGTCGTTGGAGCCGGTGCCGACGATGACCGGCGTTTGATGCGCGGCGAGGCCGACGGCGGTTTGAATCAGCGCGGTGCGCTCATTTGATCGGAGCGTGGGCGCTTCGCCGGTGGTGGCGCAGACGATCAGCGCGTCGATCCTGGCGTCCAGCTGGCGGCGGACGAGGGCGCGGAACGCGTCCAAGTCCACCGCACCTTCGCGAAACGGGGCCACCAGCGCGGTGCCGCAGCCGGTGAACAGAGGTGATTTCATGTTTTTTCCTGCCTTTCCGAAAACTGACTGGGGGAATATGGTCGGTTTTTCTTGCCACCGGAGGGATTTTGTTCTATACTGTCCCATAAGGGAGCGTGTTTGCATGAAAAAGATAGGGACGACCGTATTCCTGAGCCTGCTGCTGGCCTGCACCCTCGGTACCGGCGCGCGGGCCATGGAGAATGATATGCTCAAGGTGGGGCTGAAATACGGCTCCGACGCGATGTATTCCGCGAATCTGCAAAATTACGACAATGCCGGACGGGGCTACCGCTTCGGCTATTACGACGCTGCCCGCGATTTCGTTCCGCTGGGCGCGGAGACGGCGGAGAGCAAGATCTCGGTGAGCATCGACGAAAACCTCTTCATCTCTGGCTCCAGCTATTACCTGAGCGACGCGAGCTATACCCAGTACATCGGCGCGTACCACTTGCAGCTCACGCGGCGCTTTGAGACCTTCGACGAGGCGGCGTCGGTCGCGGCGAACTACAGCGGCGGCTTCGTGTGCTTTCTCACCGATCACTATGCCGTGCGGGTGAACCAGTACCGCACCGAGGAGGGCGTGAACCGCGCCTATGGCGAGTGGACGGGCGCGGACGCGGTGGAGATCGTTTCCCCGAGCCGCACCGGCGTCATGGTGACCGTGAGCGGCACCGACCGCATCCTGTTCTACTTCGACTGCGGCGGGCTGCGCTCGCTGGGCGTGGAGCCGCTGAGCAAAAACGGCGAGAAGCCGGTGACCTGGTTCCGGGGCTATCGCTATTACGGCGGCTTTGAGTACCAGCGCGTGACCGGCGGCAATCTGAGTGTCATCAACGTGGTCAACATCGAGGACTACACCAAGGGCTGCGTCGGCTGGGAGATCGGCAACGACAAGCCGCTCGAGGCCATCAAGGCGCAGGCGGTCTGCGCCCGCACCTACGCCGCCATGCAGACCCGCCACCGCTCGCAGGGCTTCGACGTCTGCCCGACCGACGACTGTCAGGTGTATCAGGGGACGGCGTCTTCCAACGCGCTGACCGACCGCGCGGTGGACGAGACGGCGGGGAAGTACCTCTACTACAATGGCAAGTATGCCGAGGCCTACTACTATTCCTGCAACGGCGGCGCGAGCGAGGACTGCAAGAACGTCTGGGGCAACGAGGTAGGCTATCTCAAGGGCAAGGCGGATCCCTACGAGGCTTACGTCGCCTCCCGCATCGCGAAGTACAACTGGTCGACCACCTTCACCCGCGCGGAGATCGCGGCGAAGCTGGCGGCGCGGAACATCAACATCGGCACGATCAAAAACATGTTCGTGTCCGAATACACGCCCAACGGCAACGTCTACGCCCTGACCTTCGTCGGCTCGAACGGCAACAAGACCGTGTATCGCGAGCAGTGCCGCACGATCCTCAACCTGCGCAGCATGCGCTTTACGGTCGACGGTACGGAGGGGAACACCTACTTCGTCAACAACAACGCGACCTCCGTCACCGGCATCCAGAGCCTGTTCACCATCTCCGGCAAGGGCGAGGTGGAGCGTTATAGCGGATCGCCGACGGACGCCTACGTCATCACGTCGGGCGGCACGGCGAAGCTGCAAAAGGACCCCGCGGCCGTGACGACGAATCAGGAGACCTTCACCGTCACTGGCAGCGGCTGGGGCCACAACGTCGGCATGAGCCAGTGGGGCGCCACCGCCATGGCGGAGCAGGGCTTCACCTATCAGGACATCCTGCAATTCTATTACACCGGAGTTACCATCGAATGAAAACAAGCGACTTTGACTATGACCTTCCCCCGGAGCTGATCGCCCAGACGCCCACCGAGCGGCGCGACGCGTCGCGCCTGCTGTGCCTCGACAAGACGACGGGGGCGTTTTCCCACCATCACTTTTACGATCTCCCGGACTTTCTGCGTCCGGGAGACTGTCTGATCCTCAACAATTCCCGCGTGCTGCCCGCGCGGCTGCTGGGCAATCGCCTGCCGGGCGGCGGCGCGTGCGAGGTGCTGCTGCTCATCGACCGGGGCGAAAACGTCTGGGAGTGCATCGTGCGCCCGGGCAAGCATCTGCGCGCCGGCGCGAAGATGACGTTCGGAACGGGGGAGCTGACCGCGGAGGTGGCCGAGGTGCTGCCGGACGGCAACCGGCTGGTGAAGTTCGCCTACGAGGGCATTTTCCTCGAGGTGCTCGAGCGCCTCGGCAAGATGCCGCTGCCGCCGTACATCAAGGCGGAGCTGCAGGACAGAGAGCGCTACCAGACCGTATACTCCAAGGTCAATGGCAGCGCCGCCGCGCCGACGGCGGGGCTGCACTTTACGCCGGAGCTGTTGGAAAAGATTCAAGCCATGGGCGTGAAGCTCGGCTATGTGACGCTGCACGTCGGCCTCGGCACGTTCCGCCCAGTGAAGGAGGAGGAGCTGGAGGCGCACGAGATGCACAGCGAATACTGCGTCATTCCGGCGGAGACGGCGGAGCTCATCAACGAGACGAAGGCGAACGGCGGGCGGGTGATCTGCGTCGGCACGACGTCGTGCCGCACCGTCGAGAGCTGGGCGGGGGAGGACGGCACGATGAAGCCATCCGCGGGCTGGACGAGCATCTACATCTATCCCGGCTACCGCTTCAAGGTGATGGACGCGCTGGTGACAAATTTCCACCTGCCGCAGTCCACGCTGCTGATGCTGGTGTCGGCGCTCGCGGGGCGCGAGCATGTGCTCGCCGCCTACGAGGAGGCCGTGCGGGAGAAATACCGCTTTTTCAGCTTCGGCGACGCCATGTTCATCTCCTGAACGGGGAAGCGAGATTTTGAAAGACGGAGGGCGATTGTTCGCTCTCCGTCTTTACTATTTGCCGGCGTTGTGGTACAATCGGCGTACTTTGAGCGATTACAGAGGGTTTACAGATTGTAATATCCCCGTAATCAGTGGATAATCAGTGGAAAGTTGGGGAAAACATGTTCCAAGTCATCAAATATGAGGGGAAAGCCCGCCGCGGCCGCTTCTCCTGCGCCCACGGCGGCGAGGTGCAGACGCCGGTGTTCATGAACGTCGGCACGCAGGCCGCCATCAAGGGCGGGCTGTCCGCCTTTGACCTCAAGGACATCGGCTGCCAGATCGAGCTGTCGAACACTTACCACCTGCACCTGCGTCCCGGCGATGACGTGGTGCGGCAGATGGGAGGATTGCACAAGTTCATGCGCTGGGACGGCCCGATCCTCACCGACAGCGGCGGATTTCAGGTGTTCTCGCTCGCGGGCTTGCGCAAGATCAAGGAAGAGGGCGTGACCTTCGCCTCGCACCTCGATGGGCACCGCATCTTCATGGGGCCGGAGGAGAGCATGCGCATCCAGTCCAACCTCGGCAGCGACATCGCCATGGCGTTCGACGAGTGCGTGGAGAACCCCGCGCCGTATGAGTACGCCAAAGCGTCCTGCGAGCGCACGCTGCGTTGGCTGGAGCGCTGCAAAACAGAGCATGACAAGCTAAATGCCTTGCCGGATACCGTGAACCCTGAGCAGATGCTTTTCGGCATCAATCAGGGCGCAACGTACGCCGATCTTCGCATCTGGCACATGCAGCAGATCGCGAAAATCGACTGCGAGGGCTACGCCATCGGCGGCCTCGCGGTGGGGGAGCCGACGCAGGTGATGTACGACATCATCGACGCGGTGGAGCCGTACATGCCCAAGGATAAGCCCCGGTATTTGATGGGAGTGGGCACGCCGAGCAACATCATCGAGGGCGTGGCGCGGGGCGTGGACTTCTTCGACTGCGTGATGCCCGCACGCAACGCCCGCCACGGCAAACTGTTCACGTGGTCGGGCGCACTGAACATCAAGAACGAGAAGTACAAGCTGGACGAAAGACCCATCGACGAGCAGTGCGACTGCCCGGTGTGCCGCAATTTCTCCCGCGCGTACCTGCGGCATCTGTTCAAGGCGGACGAGATGCTGGCGCTGCGCCTCGCGGTGATGCACAACCTGTACTTTTACAACAAGCTCACGCAGCGCATCCGCGACGCGTTGGACGCGGGCGAGTTCGCCGCTTTCCGCGCGGAATACAGCGGAAAGCTGGACGAGAGGATATAGGGACAACCGCGAAACATGGCTGATCGCGAACGCGTTTCGCATGTTTGCGAAAAACCACTTGCGAAACGCGAAAGCATTCGCTATAATATGCCTTGACTTTTGATGAAAGGAACTTATTGTTTATGGATGGCACCAGTTTATTGATGATCGTGATGATGATCGCGATCTTCTATTTCATGCTCATTCGCCCGGAGAACAAGCGCAAGAAGCAGGCGGAGGAGATGCGCAACAGCATCAAGAAGGGCGAGCGCATCACCACCATCGGCGGCATGAAGGGCAAGGTCGTGCAGGTCAACGACGATTCCATCGTCTTTGAGACCAGCGAGGATCGCGTCCGCATCGAGATCGCGAAGTGGGGCGTGCAGTCCACTGAGTCCATGGAGGCGGCGCAGGCGCAGAAGCAGAGCGGCGGCCTCTTCGGCACGAAGAAAAGCGAGCCGAAGGCGGAGGAAACCGCGAGCGAGCCTGCCGAGAAGGCTGAAAAGGACGACAAGGCGGACTTCGACCCCGAGATCAAGTAAACAAGCGTACCGCGAAAAAGAACAGCGCAAGCTGTTCTTTTTTTATGGCCCGCGCCATATCCTCTTGTGTGCAGACAACGCGTCCGATACATCAGCGGACGCGGACAGGGGGGCGTTTTTATGAAGAAGGATCATCCCGGCAAACGGATCGCCATGGGCGCGTCGGCGTCGCTTGTATGCTATCTCAGCCTGACGGCACTGTTGGCGCTGCTGCTGACGCGCGGCGCGGTGGGGGAGCGTACGGTACTGCCCTGTATCCTGGCGTTCGTCGCCGTCGCCGCCTTCGCGGGGGCAAAGCTTGCCGCCCGCGGCAGCGCGGAACGCTGGATACCGGCGGCCTCCGCCGGAGCGTTCTGGGGCGCGGTCGTGCTGACCGGATTTCTCACGAACGACACGCTCTCCTGGCCGCGCGCCGGAGAGTTGGCGATCGCCGCCGCCATCGGCGCGGCGCTGGCGTGCTTTCGGATGGGAAAGCGGACGAGGACGCGCGGCCGTCGTTCGCATAAGTGAACATAATGTATTGACAAAGAAAATGGGATGGAAATATCTTCCGCGCCAAAAACCGGATTTTACAGGTTGCACAAATGGAGAGGGAAGATGGGGAAAACCCAAAGCAGCGGTAACTTGTGGGGAAAACATGTGGAAAATCCAAATCTAGTTGCGGCGGGAATGGGGAACCCAATATCTTGCCCTCGAATCAGAAAGAAAACGATGCTCTCGACTTGATTAACATAATATAATTTACATAACATTTAAGCATAATCAACAAAATTGGAGAAATTCGGCAAATCCGCTTGCGAAAAAACCGCAAAAGTCCTATCATTGTCCCAGAGCTTTTGCGCGCCTTTTCCCTCGGTTTGCCCGGAGCATGTGAGGTGAACAAGGGATGACCGATATGGCGAGGTCGCGGAAATTGCGCTATGTGACGGTTGATATGGTACCGCTGCGCTCGCTTCTGCTGGCGCTTTTTTTAGTGTCCGGCGTTCTGACGGGCTATGCCGCCGCGCTCCGCAGTTCCCCCGGGACGGCGGATGAGCTGCGGCGGCTGCTCGACGCATTCCGTTCCTCGGGCAGGTCCGGGATCGACATGGCGGCGGCGCTGCGGACGCTGGTCTGCTATTATCGCGCGCCGGTGTTCGCGTTCCTGCTGGGCTTCGCGTCCATCGGGGTGATCGCTCTTCCGCTGCTGTTGGCGGCGCAGGGCTTCGTGCTCTCGTTCTCCCTGATCTCCTTCGCCGGGGCGTTGGGACGCGAGGGGTTTGTGCTACTGCTCGCACTGTTTGTGCTTCGGCTGCTGTTTGTCCTGCCGGGCACATTCCTGACAGCGGGAGCCGCGATGGACAAGGCGCGGCTGCTGTTCGCGCTCTCCCTCGGACGGGGCAAGCGCGCCGCGCCGGTGCTCTACGGCGCGGATTACTGGTACCGCTTCGCGGTCACGTGTGTGTGTTTAGGGATCGGCTCCGCCTTGGAGCTGTGGCTGACGCCGCTTTTGCTGGCGCGGTTTACTTAGGATAGAAAGGAGGGGGAGGTTCCTCTTGGACGAGCTATTGAGCATGTATCAATCGTATCTGGAGAACGAAAAGCACGCTTCTCAGAATACGCTGAGCTCCTATATGCGCGATCTGCGTCAGTTTGCGACGTGGCTCGAGGAGCATTCTCCCGCCGATCTGCGCAAGGTGACGCAATCGACGGTTTCGGAGTACGTGGATTGGATGAACGGCAAGGGCAAATCCGCCGCCACCGTCACGCGCTCCATCGCCTCGATCAAGTCGTTCTACCTCTATCTGCAATCGCAGGGCGAGGTCAAGACCAACCCCGCCAAGGGCGTCGCGACCAAGAAGGTGGAGCGCAAGTTCCCGGAGATCCTCACCGCGCACGAGGTGGAGCTGTTCTTGGAGCAGCCGCAGTGCGTGGACGCCAAGGGCTACCGCGACCACGCGATGTTGGAGCTGCTGTACGCCACCGGCATCCGCGTCTCGGAGCTCATCTCCCTCGACGAGAAGGACGTGAGTCTCAGCGCGGGCTTTATCCGCTGCGAGAGCAAGGGCAAGGAGCGCATCATTCCGCTCTATCCCGCCGCCATCAAGGCGCTGAGCGACTACATGAAGGACGTGCGCACCCAGCTGATCGCCGACCCCGAGGAGACGGCGCTGTTCGTCAACATGAACGGCGAGCGCATGAGCCGCCAGGGCTTCTGGAAGATCGTCAAGCACTATCAGGAGACCGCTCAGATCAGCAAGGACATCACGCCCCACACGCTGCGCCACTCGTTTGCGGTGCATCTGCTGGAAAACGGCGCGGATCTGCGCTCCATTCAGGAGATGCTGGGCCACGCGGACATCTCGTCCACGCAAATCTATACCCACGTCGTGAAAAAGCAGCTCAAGGACGTGTACCAGCGGGCGCACCCCAGGGCGTGAATACCGTAAAAAAGCGGCTCGGCCGCTTTTTTATTTTTGTTGCGTTTTTCGGAAGTTTCTGATACAATATTTCGAGAAATTTTCGGGAGGTGATGGGCGTGCGGATCCTGGGCATTGACCCCGGCATCGCCATCGTCGGCTTCGGGCTGGTGGAGGCGGAGCGCGCCGACCTGCACATGCTCACCTACGGCGCCATCACCACCGAGGCGGGGCTGCCGCTGTCCACCCGACTCTATCAGATCGGGCATGACATGGAGGAGCTGATCGAGCAGTGCAAGCCCGACGTGATCGCCATTGAGGAGCTGTTCTTCAACAACAACATCACCACCGGCATCGCCGTCGCCCACGGGCGCGGCGTGATCCTCTACAGCGCTGAGAAGTGCGGCATCCCGCTCTTTGAGTACACGCCCTCGCAGGTCAAGCAGGCGGTGGTGGGCTACGGCAAGGCGGAGAAGCGGCAGGTCATGGACATGGTCAAGCGGCTCTTAAAGCTCAAGGCGGTGCCCCGGCCCGACGACGCGGCGGACGCGCTGGCGCTTGCCATCTGCCACGCCCGCAGCGCCACGTCCATGCTCCAGCGCGCGAACCTCGCGGCAAAACAGACGATTTAGGAGAACCCCTTATGTTTTATTATCTCGACGGAACCGTGGCGCACATCGAGCCGTACCTCGCGGTCATCGACTGCGGCGGCGTGGGCTACGCCTGCAAGACCACCAACACCACCCTCGGCGCGCTCCAAAAGGGGCAGCGGGGCAGGCTCTACACCTATCTGAACGTGGGGGAGGACGTGTTCGACCTCTACGGCTTCGCCACGCAGGGGGAGCTGGGCTCGTTCCGCCAGCTCATCGGCGTATCCGGCGTGGGGCCGAAGGCGGCGCTGGCGATCTTATCGTCCACCACGCCCGAGGGGCTTGCCATGGCGGTCATCACCGGCGATGAAAAGACGCTCACGATGGCGCCGGGCGTGGGCAAGAAGATCGCCCAGCGCATCATTTTGGAGCTCAAGGATAAAATCGCCAAGGAACAGCAGTCCGGCGGCTTCGTGCCGACTGCCGCGGCGGTCGCCGCGGGCGGCGGCAAGAGTGTAGAGGCGGCGCAGGCGCTGGCGGTGCTGGGCTACTCGCAAGCAGACATCGCCGCGGCGATGAAGGGCATCGACGCGGAGGCTCTGCCGCTGGAGGAGATCGTGCGGCAGGCGCTCAAGCGCATGGTGAAGTGAGCAATGCGGCTTCAGGACGGGAACACCCTGCTGGCGCTGTTTGCGCTGTTCCTGCTGCTCTCTGCGGCGGCGCTTGTGATCGCGTGGCACTACGGGCGGCGCTGGGGCGACCTCTCCAGCCGCCGGCACTACGGCGAGGCGCTGACGGAGGACGAGCAGGCGGCGCTCAAACGCGCGCGCCGGAGCTTTTGGATCTGGGCGGGCGTATCGCTCGTGCTGGCGGCGCTCTCGTTCTTCGCGTTGGAATGACACAAAGGAGATCCGTACATGGGAATCGATTTCGGTACCGATATCTATGAAGAGCCGATCGTGGCCAAGACCTTTCTGCAGGAGGACGCGCAGGAGAGTTCCCTGCGCCCCAAGACGCTGCGCGAGTACATCGGGCAGGAGAAGGCGAAGGGCAACCTTGCCGTCTTTATCGAGGCGGCGAAGAAGCGGCAGGAGTCGCTGGACCACGTCCTGCTCCACGGCCCTCCGGGCCTCGGCAAGACGACGCTCGCGGGCATCATCGCGCAGGAGATGGGGGTCAACATCCGCATCACCTCCGGCCCCGCCATCGAGAAAGCGGGGGATCTGGCGGCGCTGCTGACCAACCTCAACGAAAACGACATCTTGTTCGTCGACGAGATCCACCGCCTCAACCGCGCAGTGGAGGAGATCCTCTATCCCGCGATGGAGGACTACGCCATCGACATCATCATCGGCAAGGGACCCAGCGCCAACTCCATCCGCCTCGACCTGCCGCACTTCACGCTCATCGGCGCGACCACGCGCTCGGGCCAGCTCTCCGCACCCCTGCGCGACCGCTTCGGCGTGACGCTGCGACTGGAACTTTATACACCGGACGAGCTGTGCAAGATCGTGACGCGCTCCGCGGGCATCCTCGGCGTGGAGATCGAGCCGGAGGGCGCGATGGAGATCGCGCGCCGCTCCCGCGGCACGCCGCGCATCGCCAACCGGATGCTCCGCCGCGTGCGGGACTTCGCGGAGGTGCGCGCCGACGGCGTCATCACCCGCGCCGTCGCCGACGAGGCGCTCCAAGCGCTGGAGATCGACTACCTTGGCCTCGACCCCATCGACCGGCGGATGCTCGGCGCGATCATTGAGAACTACGGCGGCGGCCCGGTGGGCCTCGAGACGCTGGCGGCGACGATCGGGGAGGAGTCGGTGACGCTCGAAGACGTGTATGAGCCGTATCTGATGCAGCTCGGCTTCCTCACGCGCACGCCCCGCGGCCGCTGCGTGACCCGCAAGGCCTACGAGCACCTTGGACTGTCGGCGCCGGCCGGTATGGCGGACGGCAGCGAACAGCTGCAATTTGGACAATAATTCAGGAAATGTCCATTAAACAGCAAAAAACTTTAACATTATTTTTGTAAATGCTTGACAAATGAAATTTCATACAGTTATAATGCATTATGGTAAAACGGTATGAGGGAATGAGAACCTCGTACGACACGTATACGGACGAACAGCTCTGTGTGCGCGCCGCGCGGGGGGATGGCGACGCCGAAGCCGCTTTGGTGACGCGCTACTACGCGCTGGTGCGCGTGTGCGCCCGGCCGCTCTTTCTGGCGGGCGGCGACGGGGAAGACCTGATTCAGGAGGGCATGTTCGGCCTGATCCGGGCGATCCGCGAGTATCGCCGGGACAAGAGCACCTCGTTTCGAACCTTTGCGGAGGTTTGCATCCGCAACCAGATCTATTCCGCACTTCGCGCGGCGACGCGGGACAAGCACGCGCCGCTCAACCAGTCGATTTCTCTGGATCACCCTTTCTTTGACAGCGAATCTTATGTGCCCGGCGCGTTGGATCCGGCGCTTGTTGACCCTGAGCAGCTGGTTGCGGACCGGGATTATGTGGAATCTGTTCTCAAAAGTACGAAGTTGTCCGCTTTTGAAGCGAAAATCTTGGGGTACTATCTGGACGGTTTATCCTGTCAGGAGATTGCGAAGATCGTCGGGAAGACCCCAAAATCCGTGGACAACGCGGTGCAGCGCGTCCGCCGCAAGACGGCGCAGCAGCTGCAATCCGGAGAGTTCAGTTCTCCCTGATTCACTTGGGAATGAACAACGAGAGTTGTTTATTATATTATCTGCTAAAAGCAAAAGAGAGGGTATCATCATGTACGAAGACAAAACCTTAGTCTGCAAGGAATGCGGCAACGAGTTCGTGTTCACCGCCGGCGAGCAGGAGTTCTACGCAGAGCGCGGCTTCCAGAACGAGCCCCAGCGCTGCAAGGCCTGCCGTGACGCCCGCAAGAACGCGGCTCGCGGTCCCCGCGAGTACTTCACGGCTGTCTGCGCCAACTGCGGCGGCGAAGCCCGCGTGCCGTTCGAGCCGAAGACCGACCGTCCGGTGTACTGCAGCGACTGCTTTGCCAAGATGCGCGCCGAGCAGCAGTAATTTGTTTTCAAAAAAGAGACCTGCCTTCGGGCGGGTCTCTTTTTATTTTTCCCAATCGATTTGCTCTTGAAAAAATGCGGACAATGGGGTACACTATCCCATGCAGATCACAATCGGAGGTTGATTCAATATGGTTGCCATTACCAAAGACACCGTCATCGGTGACATTCTTGACATCGCGCCCCAGACGGCGCCCATCTTCTTCTCCATCGGCATGCACTGCCTGGGCTGCCCGTCCAGCCGCGGCGAGACCGTGGAGGAGGCGTGCATGGTGCACGGCCTGACCGGCGAGCAGATGGACAAGCTGCTGGACATCGTCAACGAGGAAGCGAATCGCGACTTCGACGACGACGAGCAGGCGGCGGAATAAGAGCAAAACGCATACGGATGCCGTATGCGTTTTCTTCTGATACGATATGATCGACAAAGAACTGCGGCTCCAGCCGCGCCTGCAATGCCTCGCGGACTGCGTACCACAGGGGACACGTCTCGCTGACGTGGGCACCGACCACGGGTATCTCCCGGTGTGGCTGCTGCAAAACGGGCGCATCGCGTCCGCCATCGCGTCGGACATCAATGCCGAGCCGCTCGAACACGCCCGCCGCACCGCGGCAGAATACGGCGTGACGCTCGACCTGCGCCTCTGCCCGGGGCTGGACGCCGTCGCGCCCAATGAGGCGGACACCGTCGCCATCGCCGGTATGGGCGGGGAGACGATCATCGCGATCCTGCAAGCCGCCGGATGGGATTGGCGCGGCAAGACGCTGCTGCTCCAGCCCATGACCAAGGCGGAGCTGCTGCGGCGCTATCTGACCGAGCATGGCTTTCGCATCGCGTCGGAGCGGCTGGTGCTGGACAAGGGGACGATCTATCCAGTGCTGACCGTGGAGGCTGGGAAGAGCGCGCCGCTGACCAATGCCGAGGCGTGGTGCGGCGTGGGGCTCAAGCACGACCCCCTGTACGGGGATTACGCCCGCGACCGGGTGCGGAAGCTGGAGCGCGCCGCTGCGGGATTGCGAAAGGCGAAAACACCTGACAACGCACAGATCGCAGCGATGGAGGCGGACGCCGCCGCGCTGCGGGGGAAGATAAAGGAGTGGGAAGATGCCAACGGTACGGGAAATTGAAAGCGCCCTCTACGCCTGGGCACCGCGGGATCTGGCGGAGAGCTGGGACAACGTGGGGCTGCTGGTGGGCAGCGAGGGCCAAGCGGTCAAACGGGTGCTCATCGCGCTGGACGTGACCGACGCGGTGGCGGACGAGGCGATCGCGCTGGGCGCGGAGCTGATCGTGGCGCACCATCCGGTGATGAACTGCACCTGGCACAAGGTACAGAGCGTGGTGGACGACAACGCGCAGGGGCGGCTTTTGACAAAGCTCCTCAAAAACGACGTGTCCGCCATCTGCATGCACACGAATCTGGACGCCGCGGAGGGCGGCGTCAACGACGTTTTGGCAAAAACGCTGGGCCTTGAGGGGCTATCCCTGCTCAACGAGGAAAAAATCGGGCGCGTCGGCACCTTAAAATGCGAAAAAAGTCTTGAACAGTTCCTATCGGATGTGATACAATCTTTGGGCTGTCAGGGGCTGCGGTATCGCGACGGCGGCAAACCGGTGCGAAAGGTCGCCGTGGGCGGCGGCGCGTGCGCGGAGTACATCCCGCAGGCGATCGCGCTCGGCTGCGACACGTTCGTGACCGCCGACGTCAAGTACCACGACTTCCTCGACGCCGAGGGGCTGAACCTCATCGACGCGGGACACTTCGAGACGGAGAACCCCGTCTGCGCCGCGGTGCGTGACTATCTTGCGCGGCGGTTCCCGCAGCTTGACCCCGTACTCTCAACGACTCACAAGAGCGTTATCAAGTATTACAGGTAAGGAGAACTACACCATGTCCGGACATTCCAAGTGGCATAACATCCAAAAGACCAAGGGCGCGGCGGACGCGAAGCGCAGCGCGGCGTTCACCAAGATTGCCAAGGAGATCATCGTCGCCGTCAAGCAGGGCGGCAGCGGCGACCCGGCGAATAACTCCCGCCTCGCCACCGTCATCGCCAAGGCGAAGGCGGCGAACATGCCCAACGACAACATCAAGCGCACCATCGACAAGGCGCTGGGCGCGGGCAACACCGACAACTACGAGTCCGTCACCTACGAGGGCTACGGCCCCTGCGGCGTCGCGGTCATCGTCGAGGCGCTGACCGACAACCGCCAGCGCACCGCGCCGGAGGTCCGCCACTA
>CAMJGU010000002.1 GCA_946405325.1 uncultured Clostridia bacterium
ACGCGGCGCAGATGCAGCCGAACGCCAGCACGCACACCAGCCACGTCGATTGCAGGCGCTTGGGCGTAAAGCCGTAGATGTCGATATACAGAAACAGCTTGGAGAACGCGATGACCGCGAGCAGGAGACTCTCCGCGAGCAGCACGAGGCACAGCGCCCGCGCTGCTTTTTGCTGCCGCACGTCCGCCTTCGACGAGCGCGTGACCAGCCACAGCAACGCGAAGTTGACCGCCATGACCTTGCACAGCTCGAAGAAGCCCTGTCGCGCGTACTCCGCCACGCTGAAGCCCTCGGCGGGCGCGCCGGTGAACGCGCCGAAGAGGTACTGTCCCTGCACGGCGAAGAAGAGAGCGTAGAGGGCGCAGAACAGCGCCATGAGCACCAGCCATACTCGCTCCGGCACGCCGCGCAGCGCCTCCATCTGCTCCGCAATGGCGGTGGAGCGCTTGCGCAGCGCGGCTTTGTCCTCGCGCAGCGTGCCGCCGATCAAACCGTACAGATACGCGCCGACGGGCAGCGACAGCAGGAGACGCGCCAGGAATTCGGAGAGGTCGATGTCCCACTCGAAGCGGAACAGATCAGCGACGCCGTCCAACAGCTGCGCAAATCCGTCGTCCGCGGAGATCAGCAGGTTCGCCGCCAGCGCCAGCAGTCCCAGCGCCGCCGCGCTCATCACCGCCGACCAGACGACCGTCTCCGTCTCCGGCTTTTCGCGCTTCCGTTTGCCGCGCAGATGGGAGAGGGTGAAGCCCACTGTGCGCAGGCGGAGGAAAAAGTGGCGGAATGGGAACAGGAAAAAGCCGTCGAGTGCGTCCAGCGGCAGCAGGTGCCCACTCTCACCGTCGAGCAGCGTGCCGCTGCGGGAGAGCACCCACCAGACCGCGAAGATGTGGAGAAAGACGGTCGGAAGCCCCTCGCTCCACGCGTTCCCGCGTTTCAGCAGGACAGCGCAGAAAATGACGGCGGCGCAGCCGAGCCAGACCCAGCTCTCACGGGAGCGGGGGACATCCCGGTGCAGGAATTCCGTCAGCGCAAAGAAACCCAGCGTGAACCCGGCAAAGTATACGCGCCAGGCAGAATCCCACGACATAAAGAACAGAATATACACATACGCCATGGCGTACATGGCGAACGCGGTGATTGCTTCCCGCTTGCTCGCGGTGAAGGTGTTGATTTTGGGTGCAACAACTCCGCCCGAGGCGGGGATGGCCTCCGGTTGCAGATTTTCCATATGCGATTCTCCTCGTTATTCCTTAAATTCCAACAGATCGCCCGGCTGGCACTCCAGCTCATGGCACAGCGCCATCAGCGTCGAGAAGCGGATCGCCTTCGCTTTGCCGGTCTTGAGGATCGACAGATTGGCGGGCGTGATGCCGATCTTCTCCGCCAACTCGCCGCCGGATATCTTTCGCTTCGCCATCATAACGTCGAGGTTGACCAATATCTCCATGCCGCCACCTCAGACCGTCAGATCCAGTTCGTCTTTCATCGCAATCGCCTGCTGGAAGGCGTTTTTCACGATGCGGACGATCAGCGCCATGAATCCTGCCGCCACGGCGATGAACGCAAAGGGCAGATAGTACGCCGCGCTGAGCAGACAGATCGCGGTCGCCGCGGCGCAGCACCAGCTGATGACGCGCATGTGAACAACGTTCGCGCCGATAAAGACTTCGCCGCGCCGGATGTTGGCAAGCAGCTGCCACAGCCTATACAGGCAAAGCCACGCGAATACGCTGCCGCTGTAGATCGAGACCATCAGCAATACGCCGAGCTGCCAGTGCATCAGCCGCACCTGTACGAACCACGCCGCGAACCGATACGCGCCGATGTCCAGCGTCAGCAGGCACAGCGCGAATACCGCGACACAGCAGCGCGACAGCGTCACGCTTTTATCCTTGCTCCAATTCATGGGCATCGCCCCTTTCTGCGCACAGCATAGCACGTGCGTTATCGTTTGTCAACAGAAAATTATCGAAAAACAATAATATTGGAAACAAAAGGAAAGACAGCATAAGCTGCCTTTCCTTTTTGCGGTTCAGGTAAACGCGCGGTAGAGGATCATGATGGCCTCGGCGCGGGTGAGGTTCCGACCGGGGTACAGCCGTCCGCTGTCGCCGTTCAGGATGCCGAGACGCACCAGCGCGCCCATTGCCGGGACAGCGACAGAAGAGATTTCCCCGGCGTCGGAGAAGGCCGCAAGATCGGCGGCGGAGCCGGCTTCGACGCCGCGGAAGCGCTGCAAGGCGCGGAAGAGGTATGTCGCCGTCTCCTCACGGCTGATGGTGCCGTCGGGATTGAACAGCCCTCTGGTGCTGCCGCTGACCAGGCCCATTTCCTTGGCCGACGCGATCGCGGCGGCGTAGTAGGAATCCTCCGGCACGTCCCGGAAACTCTCTGTTCCGGCGGCGGGGAAGTTGAACGCGCGGCTGAGCAGCAGGATAAAATCGCCGCGCCGCAGCGCGTTGGCCGGAGCAAAATACTTCGGAGAGACGCCTTTGGTAATGCCGTAGGTGCGGAAGATGTCAATGGCAGGCGTCGCCCAGGCATAGTTGTCCAGATCCACGAAGAAGAGTGAGCGCGTGTTCGGCGTAACGACAAAGTCAATGTTGCCCATGAAGCTGTTGCCGTCGGCGTCCTTTGCCGTGTAGCCGATGCGGGTCGTGCCGCGGAAGCCGGCTTTTGGCAGGAACGAAATGCGGGAGACGTCGCTGATGCCGTAGGTGCGGCGCGGGTCGAATTCCGTGCGGTCGAGCAGCGAGCGCATATCGAATTGCAGCGTGCCGGCACGCGCGTCGGCGCGGTCGAACGTGAGCGTCACCGGCGCGCCGGGCAGCACGGAGGAAGCTGCCGATACGATGTCCGACTGGCGCAGGGGCATGGGGAACTGCGTCGTGTAATAGGTGATCGTATTTGGTGAGCCGCCGATGGGCGTTTTCTCCTCGGTGGTTTTCTGGGTGGTGGACGTAATGGTGACGGTGCCGCTGAAGGAGCGGCCGTTGGACGAGGTGTATCCGGCTGCGTAGCCGGTAAAAGGAATGGAAATCGAGGTACTGAAGTCCGCCGCCGCCAAAAAGCTGAGGTTGTTCAGGCTGCCTTTATAATAATAGGTATTTGAGCCGTTCGTCGTGATCGGCGTACCGCTGTTGTAAAGGGTGCCGTAGGACGACGAGGGCAGCGATTGAAAATGGATGCGGTTGATGTCGTAGCCGATCGCGCCATAGCAGGCGTCAACAAAATCGTCGGCGATGAAATAGACGCGCTTGCCCGGATCGACCTGATAGTGCAGCGGGACGGTTGCGCTGTCACGCACCACGAAGCTGACGGTGCTGTCAAACCATTTCCCGTTGTTGGCGTAGGCGACAAAGGGCACGGTCACGGTGCCGACATAATCGTCGTCTGCCACATAGCGGAGGTTGCCGGGAGAGTAGTAGGTCTTATTCACGGCAACATAGTGATTGGCGTTGTTGCTGCTGGAGCCGTATGCGCTGTCATACAGCGTGCCGTGATCCGGCAGAGAAGAAAAACGGATGTAATTCAGCGAGCTGCCGGTTTCGCTCTGGCACTTGGCGGAAAAGTCGGCGGTCTTGAGGGTGACGGAACGGCCGCGGGTGACCTCGTAGCGGAAAGCGCCTTCGCCGCTGCCGGTAGCCGTGTGCTGCGGGCCGTAGGCGGTGAGGGTGATGGTGACGTGGTTGAGTTCTTCCGGTTCGTTCTCCGGGGAGTGCTCGGCAATATCCACCAGATGGAACTGGAGATCGACGATGGCGGGAGCGTTTTTCGACGGGACAAAGTAGACGTTGCCCACATACGGCTTGGTCGCCCGATAGAACCGCTGATCGGCGGTCACCTGGTAGTCGTAGATGTCCTCGTCACGGTAGTTGTAGTACAGCGTGCCCTCGGACGCCTTGGGCAGCGTAAAGGTGACGTAGCGGAAGTTGCGCCCCGTGACGGCAGTGGAGTAGGTGACGAAGTCGTCGACCGAGAAACGGATCGCCTCGCCGTCGGTGGAGTAGGCGATGCCGGGCACCTGCTTGGTCACCGTGATGTAGATGCTGCCGGTGTAGGAGCCGTAGCTTGTGACGGGGATGCCGCTGGCGTTGAGCTCCTGATAGGTATAGTGCCCGTAGTAGGAGATGTGCGCTTCGCCGGAGAAAGCGGCGGCGGGCGTGAACTGAATGTCGGAGATCTTGTAGTTCGACGTAGCGTTTTCGTCGTAGTAATACCGCACCGTGCCCGCAAGACCCTCGCCGGGGTCGCTCTCAGCGTTGTAACCGCCGTAGAGCGTACCCTGAGAGGGGGAGAGGATCACATAGGAGATGTAGTTCAGATCGACGGCGACGCCGTGCTTTTCCTTGGTGATCTCCCGGCACCGTTCGTTGAGCAGAGTGCGGATCGAGGTGTTGACCACCTGCCGGGTCTCCGTCCCGTCGAGAGCCCTTTCCCGGACGATGATGGGCGAGTCGGTGAAGCTCACCAGACCGTCCTTGTGATCCGCGGGCGGACTGATGCGGATATCGTTCGCGACGACGGGCGGGCCCGGATCGTCCTCCGCGCGGGCGAAGGGCGCAAACGGGAGCGCCAGCGCGAGGACGAGCAGCAAGGCAAGCGCCTTTTTTCCATTCAACTTCATAATACTCATCAGCGCATCGACCTCGTGGTATCGCCTGTTCCGTTCCAGCTGGAGGTGATCGTGACCCACGGCTCGCGCTGATTATCAACGGTGCGCGTGCCGATGGAGACGACCAGCGGAACCATACTGACGTTGTTGTTTGCGTCACCGAGAACCCGCGCCGTGAAGGTGATGGAGCTGCCGACTCTGGCGTTGTTGACGTAGATTTCGATGACCTGGGTGGGTTTGTTGACGTTGGCGTCGAACCATTTGCCCGGGGTGGTAAAACCGGCGTCCGAGGGAGTGAAGGGAATGACGCGCATGACCGAGGCGGAGCCTTGAACCAGTGATTCCACGCTGACGTATTCCTCCTGCGTTGGCTTGCCTTCTTTTGTCTTGTTGCGCACTTCCGTCGCGTCCGTGGGTGCCAGCGTCGAGGCGAGGTCGACCACTTTTTTCTGAGACTGCGTGCTGTTGTACCAGTAGAGGTCTTCGCCGAAGCTCAGGGAGATCTTGCCGCTGACATAGTTCGGCGTTTCATCGGTGCTCGCGGTTTTGTCCCAGCTCAGGCCGCCGTCGTTGACGGAGATGATCATGGGCGGTGTGGTGTCGGACTTGAGCAGCGGAGAGTAGGCGGCGAAAGCATAGTTGGAGACGTTGCCGTCATCGGCGCTGAGGGTTCGGCGGCCGACCGTCAGGAACACATAGCGTGTGGAACCGACCATGTTGGCGCTGGGGTCTACGTTCAGCGGCTTGTTCGGCGAAACGCTGACATTCAGCGCGCTGGCGATGCTGTTGGACGAGGCTGCCGCCTGCGTATTGCTGATGTAGCGTGCCACCAGCGTTTTCTGACTCTCCGTAGCGAGGGTATCAAACCTGGAGCGGCCGCTCGTAGTATCAATGAGTGCGTTCAGAATCGTGGTTTTGGTGTTGTCTTCCGGCTTGCCCACGTCCTGACTCAGCAGCGGGTCGTTGACCGCGGTGTTATACGGCACGACGATGTAAGTGAGCAGAGACTCCGCGTTGACCTGCACGTCCACGTTGGAGGTGCTGGTGCCCTGATAGACGGTGATCATCGGCGGGGCAGCCTTGGGCGTCTTGAAGGTATAGACGGAGACCTTGGAGTATTCGCCGCCTTCGCCGCGGGTGACAAAGTAGACGAAGTAGCGGGTGTCCGCGGTCAGGTCGCTGCGCTGGATGCTTTGGTTGTAGGCGCCGGCGGACATGGGGGTTCCGACCTTGTAGGAATCGTCGGAATAATAGACGCGGGCGCTGTGGATCTGATCCGCGTTGGGCGCGGCCGTCGTTTCGCCGAGCGCCCAGGCGGGAGAGGTGAGACCGGCGTCCTTTGTCTCGTCGATGGAGACTTCTGTTCCGCTGCCGCTGCTCACCGATGCGGGGACGGGAGCGGCCTGCGTCTCAAGAATGGTTGAAATGCTGCTCTTGCTGATGCTGCCGGTGGTATCGGCGGGAACCATCATGTAGTACAGCGTGCCGGGACGGTCGAGCCGCGTGAGGATGCTGACGCCGGAGTCCGTGGTCTCCACCAGTCTGGGATAGCCGTTGGCAAATTTGGGAGAGGTGGTATCCCGGAAGGTGATGGGCAGGGTGAAGGGCCGCGGCGAACCGATGTCGGTGATCTGATTGGCGGAGATCGAGGTGGCCAGCGCGTTGTTGTACACCTGCTCTGTGACGCGGTTGGCGCTGAGGTTGCTCAGGCCGCGCAGAGAGCCTGTGACCACCGAGATGCGGAGATTCACGTCGCCGCTCCAGCTGTCTTTATCGGCCTCGTCCGAGGTGCCGAGCTTTGTGATGTGGACGGCATAGCGGTACTGGGGATCCGTGAGCGTGGAAAGGCGTGGGAATTCAGTGACATTGCCGATGATCGAGCGCTGGAGGCTGATGGCGGCAAAGCTGCCCGCCGCCATACTGGAGTCGACGGTGATGGAGGTGCTGCCGAGCTTCTGCCAGGTGTTGGCGCCGACCTCCTGATAGAGATCGAACGATACCGTGCGGTCGGACCAGATCAGCATATCCCAGCTGATGGAGTCCGCCACGTTGGTGGACACGGGCGTCATCATGAACGCGGCGTCGATGCTGACGTCGCTGCCGCCGACCTTGACGGAGGAGACGTCCGCATCCATCAGGCCGATCTGAGAGGTGACGGTCGTGAACCGGGGCAGCGCGTAAGGAATACCGGGCATGGGGTTGCGCGCCGAAGAGGTGTCCGTGAGGTTGTCGAACTCAAAGCGATAGGTGGCGCCGCTCTTGAGCTGCAGGGCGCTGCTGGCCTTGTCGGAGTTGGTGGGCAGCGTGACGATGATCGAGTTGCCATCCGTGGGGCGGGTGACGACCGCGTTGCTCCAGTCAATGACCCAGTCCGTGCTGTCGGCATTGCCGACGGTGCGCTGCAGCACCGGCTCGTACAGATTCGTGCGGGTATTGAGGCTCTTGAGCGTGATGATCTTGCTGAGGAAGTTCGCGAGATCAGTCTTGTTGTAGGTGCTGCCGCGCAGATAGTCCTGCAGCGTTTCCGTATCGGTGTCCTTGGCGTCGCCGAGGCGGATGTTCTCACTGAACGTCAGGCGGATCGACGTGTTGGGCAGCGGCTTGTCGCCGTCCAGACTGGTGAATTCCTGCGTCACGGTGGGGCCGGTGACGTCGAGCGTGCTCTCGGTCATCTTGTTGCTGGTCATCTTGTAGGTGTAGTCCTCGTAGACCAGCGTGATGTCGGAGTAGTTGCCCGCCGTGTCCTTGGCGACGAAGTAGATATCATAAGAGCTCTCGGCGGTGAGTCCGGTGATGTTGACGTTGGTATCCATTCCGGCGCGCACCGTCTGCGAGCCGCTGCGCGGGGCGCCGATACCGTTTTCGATCTGGCGCTTGTAGTAGGCTTCGCAGAGCTTTTTGGCGTCGTCCTTGGCCTTTTCGATGGCTTCGGTGATTTCAGCTTCCGTGATGTTGGGATAGGTCTTCTTCAGGTCGCTGCGGATCGTATCCTCATCCACATATCCGCCGGCGGGAACCTTAAGATAGTCGATGCCGGACTTGAGGGCCACCCAGTAGAAGGTGCCGTTTTCGCTGAGGTTGACGCGCAGCCGCAGGGAGGTGGCGGCGATGTTGGTGATCTCCGGCGTCTCAAACTGGAACTCGGGCGGCGTGCCGTCCTTGGCGGTGAAGGTGAGCTTGCGCACCGCGGAGCTCCGCGAACCGTCCGCGTCGATCAGGCAGAGGTAGAGGTCGTAGGACTTCAACTCCTCCAGACCGTAGAAGGTCTTGGTCCAGAGGCTGTTTCTGGTGACCTCCTCCACGCCGCTGCCGCCGGGGACCGTCGTGCCGAGCGAGCCGACGCGGAACTGCTGCGCCGTGGGCGCCGTGCTGCCGGCGGGATAGAGCGCGTAGTAGATCTGGCAGCCCTTGTTGGCCATGGCGGAGACCTGCGCGCGGAAGTCGATCTTGGGCCGCTTGGTGTAGGAGTCGATGATCTCTTTCCCGTTGGCGTCCTTGATCTGTTCGATGTAGTTGCGGGAGATGACGGGGTAGCCGGAGTTGAACGCGGGCGTCGTATTGTCAGGCGTATCGAAAGCGACCACCTTGACCGGGCTGCGGCGGTTGCGCGCGTCCACCATCACGGCGGAGAGGTAGTAGCTGCCGTCCGCGGTGAGACGGCTCAGCGCCGCGGTGGTCTCCTTATTGGAGGCGGCGACGTCGGTGGTCCCGTTCGCGATGGCCCTGGTGTTGTCCGCGATGGGGTTGATGAGGTTCTCCTCATCAACGGAACCGTTGGCGGTGGCGCTGACAGCCCAGTAGACCTTGCCCGCCTTGTTGGCGGAGAAGATCGCCGAGGCGCTGGTGGGCGCAACGCCCTTCACCCGCGGATAACCGGCGAGCAGGCGCGGCTCGGCGGAGGACTCCTGCGCCTGAATGACGTCCATGTCATGACCGGCGATGTTGGCGGTCAGACCGGGGCGGATCGTGATGATGTCCGGCAGCATCTCGACCTTGGAGCCGGCGGCATTGACGTACAGGTGATCCACGTCGCCGACGCCGGAGACGTCGGTGGCGATATCCAGATTGAGCGTGGAGGCGGTGCTGTTGATGTCGAGATTCAGCTTGGAACCGTAGGCCGCCTCGTCGATCGTGACGGTGTCCGCCGTGCCCACGGCGAGGTTCAGCGTGGAACCGGGGGTCTTGTTGATGATGTTTTCCAGATTGCCGGAGAGTGTAAAGCTGGCGGCCGGATCCGGCGACTCCAGAGAAATGTTGAGCAGACCCTGCCCGGGACGGGTGCGGTCCTGGATGTAGGAGTCGGAGCGCAGCTCCGTGTTCCGGATCTCCGTGTCGCCCTCGGCGCGCAGCGTGACGAACTGATCGGCGATGCTGTCCACCAGCAGAGAGTTTGCCTCGACGTTGCGCAGCACGACGCTGTCTGTGCCACGCTGGCTCTCGCCGCTACCGGCGACGATGACCTTGCCCAGCACGCGGACGTTGTCCAGCGTGATCTCACCGAGATCCAGGCCGCCGGTAATATAGAGGTTGCCCGCGACGGTGGAGTTCTTGAGCGTCGCGCCGGGGGTGTTGATCGTCACGTTGCCGTACACGTCGGAGAGCGTGTGGGTGCCGGGGGTGTTGACGAGCGTACCCAGTGCGCGCTGAAGCATATACGCCATTTCGCCGCGGGTGATGTTGTTGTTCGGGCGGTAGGTGCCGTCGTCATAGCCGGTGATGAGGCCGGTCTCCGCGGCGGCGCGGGCGTAGCCGCGTCCCCACTGGCTGAAGTCACGGCCGTCCCGGAATTCCGTGACCTCGCCCGCGATGGGGTCAAGCCGCATGTTGCGTGCGAGCAGCACCATCGCCTGCTCACGGGTGAGCGTGCTTGTGGGGGCGGCTCTGCGCGGGGAGACGCCGTTGAAGTAGTGCGCGTTGTAGGCGATGCCGATGTCGTCGGCATACCACGCGCCGGAGGCGACGTCGGTGAACGGCGTCGCGCCGGTATTTTTGTAACCGTAGGCGCGGTTGACCATGGCGACGAACTCGGCGCGGGTCAGATTGCGCTCAGGGTGGAGACCGCCGTCGGGATAGCCCCGGACGACGCCCCAGTTGACCAGCTTGTCCAGCGCGGTCGTGCTGTCGGCGTGCGCAGGAACGGTGAAGACCGGGCACAGAGACAGCATGAGACACAGGGCCATGACAAGGGACACGGCTCTGTGCCTGAGAATACGGATGCTCACACGATTCATGGAAAACCCACCTCTTACTTCTTTCTGGATTTTGCGGACCGGATTTGAATGGCGAAAACGGCTTCGCGCAGGAAGGACTCCTCGTCGTTGATCATGTCGATGAACTTGCAGGCGCAGAAGTTCCCGGCTTCCGGATCGGGACGGGTGCGAAGCGCCTGACATTGCAGGATCACGGGTCCCTCGGAGGTCATGGGGATCACGACCTCGAAGGTCGCCCCCGCCGCGAGAAGCTGCGGAGAGCGAAACGCGATGCCGCCGCAGCTGAGATCGACGGAGCGGATCGCGGCGCGTCCGCCTTCCGGGAGATAGATAAAGCTGTCGAACTCCACCGGCACGCGAAAGTTGCGGCGCACGTCCGCGCCCAGCTCGCGCATCGGCTCGAGCGCCACCGCGTCGGGCCGGAAATCGACCACGCGGGTCATCTGCGGCGGCAGGCTCTTGTCCTGCGGCACCGCCTGCACGACACCGGCATCGACCACGGTTTTGACAACTCCGTCAATGAGCTTGATGTAGATGTTCTTCCGCCCCGGCGCCTCCATGCGCCTGCCGCGGGCGAGCAGTTTTGAGCTGCTGTCCATCAGCAGGTAGATGCCGGGATCAACGGGCTGCTTTTCCCGCTTGCCCAAGAGCTTTTCAAACAGAGCCATGGCGTTCCTCCTTGCCGGTTACGGGACGACCGGCGTGTCCTCCATGGGGATGGACGCGCCCTCGCGCCGCGAAGGATCGAAGTTGAGAAAATAGACGTAGATATCGACGATCGCCTGATAGAGCTCCTGCGGGATCTCCTGCCCGAGCTGGAGCTGCGTCAGGATCGTGGCGAGGGAATCGTCCTCGTAGACGGGTACGCCGTTGGCCTGCGCCACGTCGACGATCTTTTCGGCGAGATAGCCCATGCCGGAGGCGACGACCACGGGCGCGGTATCGTCGTCGCCGTAGTGCAGCGCCACGGCGCGCTTTTTGCGCAAGTAATCAGATTTTGACATTGACGCCACTCATCCTTTCAAAGACCTGGGGGAAGACCTCGGACACGGTCAGCGGCCGGTGCTGCTCGACCACCTGCACTTGCTCGACATTGAGACCGTTGCGGGCGATGATGTCGCGCAGCGACTGCGTGATCTGCGGGCTGTGCTCGGCGACGCTCTTGGGGCAGGTGACCAGCATCGAGACACCTTCGCTGCGATTCTGGATCAGCACGTCGAACGCGCCGACGGCGTCAATGTCCATCTTGATGAGCACCCGCTGCACCGGACCGGAGGCCTCCTTTGCCCTGCGATTGCTGCGCTCAGCATCCGGATCGACCCACATCTCCGAGAACGCCAGCTTTCCGTTCCAGTTCATCGGCAGCATGTAGTGCTGCAGCGGCATGTAGACGCTCTCATTGATGAGCACGGAGTTCATGATGTGGTGGAATGCCTCCTGCATGTCGACGCCCGCCTCGCCGGAAAGGGCGCGGTGGGTGGCTTTCGCCATGCGCTCGGCAAAGGCGTTGCTCTGCGTCGCCTTGAAGAAGTCGGCCTCCCGCAGCACGCGCAGCAGCTCCGGGTTGCTCAGCTCCGCCAGCTCCCGCGGCAGCACATTGCTGCTCGCGAGGTGCCGCAGCGCCTCCAGCATGGCGTCCTCATTGCCGTTTTCGTAGCGCGCCACGTCCAGCGTCATCGCCGAGAGCAGATTGCGGGCAAGCCCGTGGTCGTGGGTCATGGAGACGTATTTCGACACCAGCGAGAATACCTGCTCGCGCAGCAGCTTGAGGCTCCCCTCGCGGTCGCCCGCGTCGATGCTGTTCTCCAGCTGCGCCAGCACGTCGGTGAGCTGCTGCGACCACTTGCCCGGCAGCGCCTCGGTCATCTCGTCGGTCATGCGCAGAATGTTTGCCTCGATGTGCTCGGTGGACGTGTAGTCCGCAAAGCGGCGCAGGAAGAGGAGAATGTCGTTTTTCGTCATCTCCGAGGTCGCGGGATCGTTGTAGGCGCCGCGCAGCAGCGCGAACAGCGCGCCGGTAAAGCGGGAGCCGCTCTGCATTTGGTTTTCGAGGAAGTTCGCAAGCTCCGTCTCATCCATTCGGATGAACTCCAGAAACTGCGCCATCTCCGAGGCGAAGCCGGAGCGGATGCCGGAGCTGACCTCTACGGTCTGACCCTGCAGCACCTGCAAAAATACCTGGGGCAGATCCTGCGCGCCGCGCAGACGCTGCACGAAGGTCATGAAGTTGGACTCAAACCGCGCTCCAAACGAGTTGGTGGCGTCGCCGGAGCCCTGCTGGCCCTCCTGCCCGTCAGGGCGGACGACGCGGTTGGGGTCGACGACGTTTTGTATGTTGGTGTCGCCGCCGGGGGTGGGCGGCGTGATGCGCGTGGATGATGTGTCGTAATTGGGCACCGGATTGGTGGCGCCGAGCAGATCCGGCATGGGATTCGCTCCTTTCCAGTTTGCTGAAAAAATTTTTTGAAAAAAGTATTAACTTCCGGAATTATTTGCCGATATAAACTTTAAGAGACCGCGAACAGGCTGTATTGCGGCTTTTTCGCAACAAAATTTTACAGGGGTGAAAATTTATGGGTATGGGCAACGACATGATGGAGGCCTATCTGTTCGAGATGCATTCCATGCTGGAACAGTTGGACGACCTGATCCTCTCCAGCGAGCAGGCCAAGACCTTCTCGCAGGAAGCGGTGAACGAGATCTTCCGCATCATGCACACGATCAAGGGCTCCTCCGCCATGATGGAATTCAATTCGCTGATGACCATCGCACATCGAATTGAGGACATGTTCTTCGTCATTCGCGAGAAGACGATGGACGCGATCCCCGAGAGCATGCGCCCGGAGCTGTTCGACCTCATTTTCGAGTCCATCGATTTCTTCCGCAGCGAGATCGAGAAGATCGAGAATGGCGAACCGCCTACTAATGATATCGACACATTCCTTAATAAAATTAATACCTTCGCAAATAAAATTTCCGGCGAAGAGAGCGAAGAGGCTCCCGCGGCCGAGGACGCCCCTGCGGCGGACGCCGCGGCTTCGGCTGCCAGCGGCGAGCTGATGGCGTACGGCAGCGCGGAGTTCCCCTACGGCCTGCAGGTGTTCTTCGACGAGGGCGCGGGCATGGAGAACCTGCGCGCGATGATGCTCGTCAACGCGGTCAAGGATTTTGTGGAGGAGTCGCAGTACGATTTCTACCCCGCCGACGTCCAGCTCAACCCCGACACGGCGAATTTTATCGTTGACAACGGCTTTTTCCTGCGCTTCAAGACCGAGGGAGACCGCACGGAGGCGCTCAACGCGGTGCGTGAGACCGGCTCGGTGCGCGAGTATCAGCCCTTTGACTATGCCCCCGAGGCGGCGGCACCCGTGGTGGAGGCGGCACCTGTGGCGGAGGCGGCGCCCGCGGCGGAGGATGTTCCGGCGGCGGTTCCCGAGGCGCCCGTGCAGCAGAGCGCGGCGGCGCAGCCCGCAGCGAAGCAGCAGCACGTCAAGGAGAGCCTCATCAGCGTGAGCCTCTCCAAGCTCGACGCGCTGATGGCGGTCGTTTCCGAGATCGTCATCACCGAGGCGCAGGTCACGGCGTCCCCCGACCTCAAGGGCCTCAAGCTCGACAACTTCACCAAGGCGGCGCGCCAGCTCCGCTCCCTCACCGATAACCTGCAGGATGTCGCGATGAGCCTGCGCATGGTGCCGGTCTCCGGTACGTTCCAGAAGATGAAGCGCATCGTGCGCGACATGAGCAAGAAGCTCGACCGCGAGACGAACCTCATTCTCGAGGGCGAGGACACCGAGGTGGACAAGACCATCGTCGACTCCATCTCCGACCCGATCATGCACATCGTCCGCAACTCCATGGACCACGGCATCGAGGAGCGCAAGGAGGACCGCATCGCGCTGGGCAAGGACCCCGTCGGCACCATCGTGCTCTCCGCGCGCCAGACCGGCAGCGAGGTCATCATCGAGATCGAGGACGACGGCCGCGGCGTGGACGATCAGGCGGTGCTCAACAAGGCGATCCGTCAGGGTCTCGCGACCCCGGGCGTCGAGTACGCGCACAAGGACATCCTCAACTTCCTGCTGATGCCGGGCTTCTCCACCAACACCGAGGTCACGGAGTACTCCGGCCGCGGCGTCGGCATGGACGTGGTCAAGAGCAACGTCGAAAACTGCGGCGGCACCGTGACCATCAGCAGCACGCTCGGCAAGGGCATGACCACCACGCTGAAGATCCCCCTGACCATGGCGATCATGGACGGCATGGAGGTCAGCGTCGGCGAGAGCATCTTCACCGTGCCCATCAGCAACATCCGCCAGATCTTCAAGGCGT
>CAMJGU010000003.1 GCA_946405325.1 uncultured Clostridia bacterium
ATGGCGTCGACGTACTCGGTGTCCTCCTTGGCGGGGTTCGTGTCGTCCATGCGCAGGTTGCAGATGCCGCCGAACTTCTCCGCCGTGCCAAAGTCGATGGTCAGCGCCTTGCAGTGACCGATGTGCAGATAGCCGTTGGGCTCGGGCGGGAACCGCGTGTGAACCTGTAAGCCCTCAAAGCGCCCGCCGGGGCCGATATCCTCCTCGACGAAGGCGTGGATAAAGTTTTTGCCCTCGCTCTCCGCGCTCTCGTCGGTAACTGTCTTGACTTCGTCCGCCATAGTGATTTCCTCTCTCGTATGAAATAATGTGGTATTGTACCGCTTTTTATCGGGTTTGGCAATATCTTTCCAGAAACTCCGCGCGCGGATAGAGCAGATTGAGCACCTCGAGCAGCGCGTTGGCGCTCAAATGCTCCGGCAAGGACAATTCCTTGACAAGCGTAGCTCTTGCCGCGTTGCTGCCGTCTCCGATCAGACCCGCGTCCATCATATCCGCCTTGGTGATGGGCTCTCCCCTGTCCGGCGATTCTTCGCCCTCGAAGGTCGCGCCCGCGCGGCGGAGCGCATCCAAAAGCACCTCGGGCTTCATGCCCTCGACGCCGAGCTTGCCCTCCTTGCCGCCCCTGCGCTTGCGCTTTTCCTTGCCGTAGACGTCCGGCGCGTAGGCGTGCTTGAGCTGTTCGGGCGGGATCGCGCCCTTTAAGTGGTTGCGGATCACGAATCCCGCGCCGTCGGGATCGGTGAAGATCACCAGCCCCCGCGCCTGCGCGAGCCTTCGCAGCAGGGACAGCTTCTGGGCGTCGTTGAACACGCCGAAGCCGCCGACATCCACGATCGTGGCGTCGACGACCTGCGCGAGCGTATTTTTGTCGTATCGTCCCTCAACGATGATGACTTCTTTGATTTTCGGCTTCATCATGCGGTTTTCTGCGCCAATTCCATGAGCAAAAGCTTGATTTCTCCCTCGTCGTCCACGCCCTTTTCGCTCTTCATGCGGAGATCGAGCTTCTGGCACAGCGTGAGGCTGCTGGCGCACCACTCCCGCGTGGTGCGGCGCGCCGCGTCCATCAGCAGCCGCGCGGGATAGTCCGAGCGCATGCCCCACTGCTCCATGAGCCAGAACTTGTCCCGCCCCTCGTCGAGCGCGATGCGCGCGGTGTAGAGCCGCCGCAGCTCCTTGCTGATGACAGCGAGGATCATGAACGGCTCCTCCTGCTTCTTGAGAAGCTGGCCGAGGATATCCGCCGCGGCGTTGTAGTCGCCCCGCGTGATGGCGCTCGTCATGTGGAACACCACCGCGTCCAGCACCGGGTCGGCGACGGCGTTGATGTCGTCGATCGTGACCGCGTTTCCGCGGGCGTAGGCGCCGATCTTCTCGATCTCCGGCACAAGTCCGGTCATGAGACTCCCGCAGGTGAAGAGCAGATGCTCCGCGGCGTGTACGTCGATGTCTTTCCCCAGCGCCTTGAAGCGGCGGCGCACCCAGTTGATGAGGTCGCTCTTGTCCTGAATGTCGAACTTCACGACCGTCGCCGTTTTGTCCAGCGCGGCGCAGAGCTTTTTATAGACCTTATTGGGCTTGTACTCCGCCTGATCGTACACGAACACCAGGCAGCAGTACTCCGGAAAGTCCTCCAGCATGCCGATGATGATGTTTCTCGCGTCCTCGCCGAGCTTGAAGAGGTCGCAGTCCGTGACGGTCACCATCGTGCGCTCCGCCATCATCGGCATCGCCTCCACCGCCTCGGAGAGCTCCGCGAGCGACAGCGCCTTGCCGTCGAGCTTGTGGTAGTTGAACTCCTCAAAGCCCGCGGGCACCAGCGCCTTCTTCAGCTCGCCGAGGTAGTATTCCCGCAGGTAGCTTTCCTCGCCGTGAAAGATATAAACCTGCCCGATCTCGCCGTTTGCGAGGTCGTTTTTCAATTTTTGATAGCCCTTGTCGGGCGTTGCTTTTGCCATCGTATTCCCCTAATTGACTGTGATGTGAATATTGCCCTGCAAATCCGTGCGGTACACCGCCGCGCCCGCGTCGGTGAGGCGGTAGAGCGTCTCCTCGTGCGGGTGGCCGTAGGAATTGTTCCGCGCGCAGCTGATGACCGCCGTCTCCGGCGTTACCTCCGCGAGCAGGTCGCCGCCGGTGGAGTACCGCGAGCCATGGTGGCCGACCATCAGCACCTCGATATCCGGCAGCTCGTGCGTCGCGATCAACAGATACTCGCTGTTGGCGTCCATGTCGCCGGTGAACAGCGCATCGAAGCTCCCCGCGGAGCACAGCACGCTGAGGCATTCCTCGTTCATCTCGCCCTCCGTCACCGGCGGGTAGGCGGTCAGCACCGCGTCGCCGAGCGGCAGCGTCTCCACCGCGCGGACAAAGCTCACAGGGATCTGATACTCTTCCGCCAGAGCCAGCACCTCGGCGCGGAGAGGATCGTCCGGCTCAATATCCGGCAGGATAAAGCGTTTTACCTTCACACGCGTGAGCAGCGTAGGCAGGCCGTCGCAGTGGTCGTCGTGGTAGTGGGACAGCACCACATAGTCGACGCTGCGGATGCCCGCGCTTTGCAGATAGTCCGCGGTCACGTCGCCCGCGTCCACATAGGAGCTGCTGCCGCAGTCCACAAGCGCGGTGACGCCCTTGGAATGGAGCACCACGCTCTGTCCCTGCCCGACGTCCAGCGCCACCAGATGCAGTGCGCCGCCGTGCATGGGTAGCGTCCCCAGCCACACGACCAGCGCCAGCGTAGCAGCGGCGAGCGCGGACGCCATCCCATAGCGCCGTCTGCCGCGCTTGAGGAAATAACACGTCCCAAACAGCGCGTAGACGTAGACCAGCCACAGCTTCAAATAGTCGTTGGCAAAGTATACCGCATGATACGGCAGCTTGGCAAGCCACTTCGCCGCCGTGAGCAGAAACAGCGCGCCGACGTGCGGCACATACGCCATGATCCGCGCGAGCGGCGGGAAAACCATGCCGAGCAGCGTCGCGCCCAATCCGGTCATAAAGGTCAGCGTCGCCGCCCAGAGGCACAGCAGGTTGCTGATCGGCGCGATCAGCACCAGATACCCGAAGTAGAACGCCGTCAGCGGCACGGTAAACACCAGCGCGCCCGCGGTCGCGGACAGCGAACCGAGGACGAACCACGCCAGGCGCCCGCGCTTCTTCTCGCGGATGCGGTCGTAGAGCTTCGGCGTCAGCAGGATCAGCCCCGCCATGGCGGCGAAGGACAGCTGCAAGGAAACGCTTTTCACCGCGAACGGATTCGCCGCGAGGATCAGAAACAGCGCAAAGGACAGCGCCGTGGGCGGATCGCTCTCCCGGCGGAAGATCGGCGCGATGAGCAGCATCGTGAGCATCACGCAGGCGCGCACCACCGAGGGCGTCAGCCCCACGGTCAGCGCGTAGAGCGCGAGGATCGGGATCGCCACGGCGGAGAGCAGCCGCCGGCGGTGCTTTCCGATGAGAAAGCTCAGCAGCGAGAGCAAAAACGCGCAGTGCAGACCGGATACCGCCGTGATATGGTATAGCCCCGCCTCGCTCAGATTGGTCTTGTCCGCCGTGGAGAGGTCGAACTTGTCGCCGAGCAGGATCGCATTCAGAAACGCCTGCGTCCGCTGCGGGAAGCAATCCGCGATGCTCTCCTGCATCCGCCGCGCCAGACGCTGCGGCAGATAGCGGAGCGAGCCGACGTTTCCGTCCTCGACGGCGGCTTCTCCCCTCGCGTACAGCAACGCGTACTCGCCGCGCGAGGTGAACGTCGTCACCTCCGTGTCGCGGATGGTGGCGGCGCTGCTCACGTAGCACTCCCCAATCAGGCGCATGCCCGGTTCCAGAGCCAGCAGCGCCGCGTCGCCGTAGTACACCGCCTTGCCGCGCATGCCGTCCAAGCGCACCTCGATGCGGCAGCCGTCGTCGGCAGCGGACGGGTAGTCTGCGACCTCCATGGTCAGCGTTTGCCGGGTGCCCGCCATCGCCTCATAGGGCGCGAGGGTATGATCGGCGTACACTCTGCACCAGAGAAGCGACACCGCCAGCGCGGCGCCGATGATCGCCGCACGCCTCCGGTTGACGCCATGGAGCGTCAGCGCCCACAGCACGCCCAGCATCAAACCCCCGCCCGCCGCGCCCGGCAGCAGCCACAGCGGCAGCCAATACCCTGCGGCGAACACGCCCGCGGCAAAGGCAAAGCAGAATGTGGCAAGCGTCCTCATCTGCGCTTGGGCGGCCGCGGGTCGTTGGTTCTTCCGAAGAGGTAGTCGGTGCTGACGTTATAGAAATCGGCAAGCTGCGCGAGCACCCAAGCAGGCGCTTCCCGTTCGCCAAGCTCATAGCGGCGGTAAACCGTAAGCTGCAAATGCAGCAATTCAGCGATTTCGCGCTGAGACTTTTCTTTGTCCTCGCGCAAATCCCTTAAACGAGGAAAATCCAATTCTATCACCCTAACAAATGCTACCAAACGGTGTCATTTGTTAGGGTATAATTTGCACCATACGGTGCTATTGTTTTTTGAATCAAAGGCGCGTCCCGAACGAGGTACGCGCCTTTTCAAAGGGTTGCATCCGTTTTTTCACCCAAACAGCGAGATCTGGCTCGTCTCGCTCATACCGGCAAACGCGCCGAGGCTCTTGAGCTGTTCAATATGCGTCTTGGAGAGCTTGTTGCAGGTCATGGCGAACTCCTCGATGGAGATGAACTCCTTGCCCTCGCGCTTTTCCACCGTGTCCTGCGCCGCCGCCTCGCCGAGGCCGCGAACGCTGGTAAACGGCGGCAGCAGGCCGTTTTCGGTGACGAGGAACTTCGTCGCGTCGGAGCGGAAAATGTCGATGTTGTCGAAGTGGAAGCCGCGCAGATAGAACTCATAGCAGACCTCCAGCGTGGTCATCAGGTCCTGCTCCACCGCGGTCGCGTCCTTGTTGTTCTCGATCTCGCGGATGCGGCGCTTGGTGCGCTCCGCGCCCTCCTCGGCGTTGGGGAAGCAGCACTCGGCGGCGTCGAACGCCTTGGCGCGGACGGTGAAGAACGTGGCGTAGAACGCCAGCGGCTCGTGCACCTTGAACCACGCGATGCGAAACGCCATCATGACGTACGCTACCGCGTGCGCCTTCGGGAACAGGTAGCCGATCTTGGAGAGCGAGTCAATGTACCACTCCGGCACGTCGTGGGCGTGCATGGCGTCCACCCAGCCGTCCTCGAAGCCGTTCTTCTTGACCTTGCCCTTGCGGACGGACTCCATGATCTTGAAGCTCATCTTCGGGTCGAGACCCATCTTGATGAGGTACAGCATAATATCGTCACGGCAGCCCACCGTCTCCAGAACGCTGGCGGTGCCGCTGATGATGAGGTCTTTTGCGTTGCCGAGCCACACGTCCGTACCGTGGGAGAAGCCGGAGAGCCGCAGCAGCGTGTTGAAATCCTTGGGCTGCGTGTCCACCAGCATCTGGCGGGTAAATCGCGTGTTGAACTCCGGGATCGCCACCGCGCCCGTCGGGCCGAGCAGGTCGTCGTTCTCAAAGCCCAGCGCCTTCGACGAGATGAAGAGGCTCAGCGTGTCCGGATCGTCGAGCGGGATCTGGCGGGCGTTGACGCCGGTGAGGTTTTCGAGCATCCGGATCATCGTCGGGTCATCGTGACCCAGCATATCGAGCTTTAAGAGGTTGTCCTCCATGCAGTGGTACTCGAAGTGCGTCGTGATGATGTCGCTGTTGGGATCGTCCGCGGGGTGCTGCACGGGGCAGAAATCCTCCACGTCCATATCGTCCGGAACGACCACCAGACCGCCGGGGTGCTGGCCCGTGGTGCGGCGCACGCCCACGCAGCCCTCCACCAGACGGTCGATCTCCGGCGCGCTGACGACGCGGCCGTTTTCCTCTAAGTACTTCTTGACGAAGCCGTAGGCGGTCTTTTCCGCCAGCGTGCCGATGGTGCCCGCGCGGAACACCTGCGTTTCGCCGAACATTTCGATGGCGTGGCGGTGGGCGCGGGACTGGTACTCACCGGAGAAGTTGAGGTCGATATCCGGCACCTTGCCGCCGCCGTAGCCCAAAAAGGTCTCAAACGGAATATCAAACCCGTCTTTTACATACTTTTCGCCGCAGACCGGGCAATTTTTGTCCGGCATGTCCGCGCCGCAGCCGTAGCTGCCGTCGCGAATGAACTCCACGTTCTTGCACTTCGGGCAGCGGTAGTGCGGCGGCAGGGAGTTGACCTCCGTGATGCCGGACATGTACGCGACCAGCGACGACCCCACGCTCCCTCGGGAGCCGACCAGATAGCCGTTTTCGAGCGAGCGCTGCACCAGCTTCTGCGCGCTCATGTACACCACGTCGTACTTGCCGAGGATGCTCCCCAGCTCCACGTTGAGACGGTCGGTGATGAGCTGCGGCAGTTCGTCGCCATAGAGCGCGTGGGCCTTCTCCCACACCATGCGGTTGAGGTCTTCCTCGGAGTTTTCGAGCCGCGGCGGGAACAGCTTGCCCTTGGGCAGCAGCTCGATGACCTCCACCATGTCCGCGATCATGCGCGTGTTGGTCACCACCACCTCGTAGGCCTTGTCCTTGCCGAGGTAGTCGAACTCGCGCAGCATCTCGTCCGTGGTGCGGAAGTAGATGGGCAGCGGTTGGTTCGCGTCCTTGAACTGCTTGCTTGCGAGCAGGATGTGGCGGTATTCCTCGTCCTCCGGCTCCTGAAAATGCACGTCGCCGGTGGCACAGACGGGCTTGCCCAGCTCCTCGCCTAAGCGGACGATGGTGCGGTTGTAGTCCTTGAGCTCCTCGTCGTCCTTCGCCTTGCCCTCGCGGACGAGGAAGCGGTTGTTGCACAGCGGCTGGATCTCCAGATAGTCATAGAACGACGCGATGCGCTTGAGCTCGTCCCAGTCCTTGTGGTCGCGCACCGCCTGAAACAGCTCCCCCGCCTCGCAGGCGGAGCCGATGATAAGCCCTTCGCGATGCGCGATCAGCTCGCTCTTGGGAATGGTAGGATTGCGCTTGAAATATTTGAGATTCGACGCGGAAATCAGCTGATAGAGGTTTTTAAGGCCCGTTTTGTTCCGCGCGATGAGAATGATGTGCTTCGGATAGCGGTTGGCGCGGCTGCTCTGCGGGCGGAGCTTGAGCATTTCGTCGTTGATGCCCTGGATACGCGTCACGCCGCGCGCTTCGAGCATCGGGAAGAACTTCGCGAGCATCTGCGCCACCGGCACCGCGTCGTCGCTCGCGCGGTGGTGGTTGAAGGCGGGCAGCTTCAACTCCTCCGCCACCACGTCCAGCTTGTAGTTTTTGAGCCCCGGCAGCAGGTTCTGCGCGAAGATCAGCGAGTCGAGATAGGTCGGCTCGAACGGGATGCCGCACTTTTTGCAGCCCGCGCGGATGAAGCTGATGTCGAACTCCGCGTTGTGCGCGGCAAGGATGCGCCCGCCCGCGAAGTCGAGGAACGCGTGCAGCGCGTCCGCGAGCTTCGGAGCGCCGGCGAGCATCGCGTCCGTGATGCCGGTCAGCCCCACGATCTCCGGCGTCAGGCGGCGCTCGGGATCGACGAACGTCTGGAACGTGTCCACGATCTCGCCGTCGCGCAGCAGCACCGCGCCGATCTCCGTGATCGCCTCCTGCGTGACCTTGAGGCCTGTGGTTTCGATGTCGAAGCAGACGATCTCGCCGTGGAAATCGCCGTCGGCCGTGCCGTGGACGGCGATGCGGTCGTCCAGATTGTTGATGTAATAGCCCTCGCAGCCGTAAAGGATTTTTATTTTATCCCCCGCTGCTTTCCACGCGTCCGGGAACGCCTGCGCCACGCCGTGGTCGGTGATGGCGATGGCGGGCATCCCCCACGACGCCGCCAGCTTCACGACGCTTCCTGTGTCGGTCAGCGCGTCCATATTGGACATTTTGGTGTGCAGGTGCAGCTCCACGCGCTTGACGGGGGCGTTGTCCTTGCGACCCTCGTGGGTGACCGCGGAGATATCCCGCGGGTTGAGCTGGATGTCCTTGCCGTCGTAGGTCAGCTCCATCGTGCCCGCGATGCGAAGCCACATGCCGGGCTTGATCTGATCCTGCAACGGCTTGGTCTCCCGCTCCATCATGTTGCGGCGCACGATGACCGAGCCGGTGTAGTCCGTCAGCTCGATCACGACCACCCACATGCCCGGACGGCGCGTCTCGCGGCACTCGAACTTGAACACCTTGCCCTCGACCACGGCGCGGCCCATGGTGGCGGTCAGCTCCCGCATGGGCGTGGCGCGGCCCTTGATCTCCCCGCCCATGATGCGCTTGGGCGGCGCCTTCGGCTTTTTCTCGCCGCCCTCCGCCTTGGGCTTCGGCGCGACGACCGTGATTTGCAGCTTTACAGCGCTGAGCTCATAGCGCTGCGCCAGCAGCGCCTCGATGGAGGAGACTGCGGCGCTTGGGAACTCCTCCCGCGTCTCCAGCTCCAGCGTCAGCGTCCGCGCCGCCTGTTCCAGCACCATATCCGCAATCATGGCATGGCTCAAGTGCCGCCGGATCGTCAGATCCGGCGTAAAATCGCTGAAGATATCAAAAAACGGTTTTCTCTCTGCCATAAGTACTCCCGGGTGCTTACAGTTTCTCGATTTCGCTCATCAGTGCGTCCAGAAGCTTTTCTTCCGGCACCTTGTAAAGGATTTTTCCATGTCGGAAAATTAAGCCCTCGCCGCGGCCGCCCGCGATGCCGATGTCCGCGGCGCTGGCTTCGCCGGGGCCGTTCACGACGCAGCCCATGACCGCGACGGTGATCTGCTTGTCGCAGCTTGCCAGGCGGCGCTCCAGCTCCTCCGCAATGGGGATCATGTTGTACGACGTGCGCCCGCAGGTGGGACACGACACCAGATTCACCCCGCTCTTGCGGACGCCGCAGGCCTGCAAAATGCGCTTCGCGGCGTAGACCTCCTCCACCGGATCAGCGGTGAGGGACACGCGAATCGTGTCGCCGATGCCGTCGCACAGCAGCCCCCCGATGCCGACGGCGGACTTGATGAGGCCCATGGACGGCGTGCCCGCCTCGGTGACGCCGAGGTGCAGCGGGTAGTCCACGGTCTCGCTCAAAAGGCGATACGCCTTCATGTTCAGCGGCACGTCGCTGGACTTGACGGACACGCAGATATCGTTAAAGTCGTACTTCTCCAGCAGGCGGATATGCCCCAGCGCGCTCTCCACCAGCGCCTCCGGCGTCACGCGGCCGTACTTCGCGAGCAGTTCCTTTTCGAGCGATCCGCCGTTGACGCCGATGCGGATCGGCAGCTTGTGGGCGCGGCAGGCGTCCACCACGGCGCGGACGTTGTCCTCCCCGCCGATGTTGCCGGGGTTGATACGGATGGCGTCCGCGCCCCGCGCCGCCGCCTCCACCGCGAGACGGTAGTCAAAGTGGATATCCGCCACCAGCGGGATATGGATCGCGTCGCGAATGGCAGTAAGCGCCTTCGCCGCCTCCATGTTGGGCACGGTGACGCGGATGATCTCGCAGCCCGCGGCCTCAAGGGCGTGGATCTGGCGGATGGTCGCCGCCGCGTCCTCGGTGCGGGTGTTGCACATGGATTGAATGGTGACCGGCGCGCCGCCGCCAATGGCGACGGAACCGGCATGAATTTGTCTGGTCATACTTTGCTCCTTACAGCAGCTTTGCCACGTCGTTGAACATCACGACCGCCATCAGCCCCATCAGCAGCACGAAGCCCGCGGTGTTGACGGCAACTTCAAATTTCTGCGGCAGCTTGCGCTTTAATAGCAGCATGGCGACCGCGTTGACGAGCAGGATCAGCACCTTGCCGCCGTCCAGCGCGGGCAGCGGCAGCAGATTCATCACCGCGAGGTTGACCGCGATGAGCGCCGCGAAGAAGAACACATTCTCCAGCGCTGCGCCGAAGCCCTCGGTCTCCTCGGTCTCCTGCCCCATCTCCGAGATGGTGGACACGATGCCCACCGGCCCGCTCAAATCCTTGACGCCCGCCGCGCCGGTGATGAGCATTTGCAGGCTCAGCCGCACCAGACGCACATAGTCGATGGCGTTGTACCACGAGTACTTCAGCTTCAAAAGCGGCGTCGCCTCGACGATGTTGCCGAAGGCAAAGCCGTAGGCGCGGTATTCCTCGCCGTTGTCGTCGGTGTAGGTCTGCATGTTCAGCGTGCGCGAGAGCTTCTCCCCGTCGCGCAGCACGACGATGTCCATGCTCTCGCCCTTGGACTTGTATTGCAGGATCGTGGCGACGTCGCTGCGCAGATAGATGCGCTCGCCGTTGATTTTGTAGATCTCGTCACCGACCATGAGCCCGTCCGCGCCCTCGCTGGGGAAGCCCTCGTTGAAGCTGACGATCTCGGTGTTGTAGAAGCCGTCCGCGCCCGCGTAAAGGCACAGCAAAATCACAAGCCCGGTGAGGAAGTTCATCGCCGCGCCGGCGACGAAGATGATGAACTGCTTCCAGAGCTTCTGATTGTTGAGCGCCCGCGGGTTGTCGGAGCTCTCCTCCTCGCCCTCCATGGCGCAGTAGCCGCCGATGGGCAGCAAACGGAGCGAGTAGTCCGTCTCGCCCTTTTTCTTCTGGAAGATCAGCGGCCCCATGCCGATGGAGAACTCCATCACCGGCACGCCGAACGCCTTGGCGGCGATGAAGTGCCCGAACTCGTGGAGTCCGATCAGCACGCCGAAGATCAAAATGGCGATAATGATGTATTTGACCATAAAAACCTCGAATTTGCTTACGAAATATGCGCCCGCACGCTCTCGCGCGCGAGACGGTCCGCTTCCAGAATATCCGAAAGCGCGGGATTTGATACCTGATTTACCTCGGAAAGCGCGGTCTCCACCAGCGCGGGAATGTCGTGGAAGCCAACCTTTTCCTGCAAAAACGCCATCACCGCGACCTCGTTCGCGCCGTTCATCACCGCGCAGGACGTGCCGCCCGCCTTCGCGCAGCGCTTCGCGATCGCAAGGCAGCGGAACGCCTCCTCGTCCGGCTCGGCAAAGGTCAGCGGCGGGCATTTGAGCAAGTCCAGCGGCTCCGCCGGAGACTGCGCACGGTACGGATACGTCATCGCGTAGCGGATGGGCAGCTTCATGTCCGGCGTGCCGAGCTGCGCGAGCATGGCACCGTCGCGGAACTCGACGAGCGAATGGACGATGCTCTGGCGATGGATCACCGCGTCGACCTGCGTCAGCGGCAGGCGGTAGAGCCGCATCGCCTCGATGATCTCCAGGCCCTTGTTCATCAGCGTCGCGCTGTCAATCGTGATCTTCGCGCCCATCGTCCAGTTCGGGTGCTTGAGCGCGTCGGCGCGGGTCTTCCCCGCCAGCTCGGCGAAGCTCATGCCATAGAACGGCCCGCCGGAGCAGGTCAGGATCAGGCGCTTGATCTCGCCGCGGTCGCGGCAGCCCTGCACGCACTGGAAAATGGCGGAATGCTCGCTGTCCACCGGCACGATCTCCGCACCGTACCGGTCGGCGGCGTCCATGACCAGCTCGCCCGCGCAGACCAGCGTTTCCTTGTTCGCGAGCGCGATGCGCTTTTTCCGCTCGATGGCGGCGAGCGTCGGGCGCAGCCCGATCATGCCGACGACGGCGGTCACGACGGTGTCCGCCTCGTCGATGGTCGCGGCGGCGAGAAGCCCCTCCATGCCGCTCATGACCTGAATTTTGGTGTCCGCAAGCCTGCGGCGCAGCTCGCTTGCCGCGTCCTCGTCGTAAAGCACCGCGAGACGCGGGGAAAACTCCCGCGCCTGCGCTTCGATCAGATCCACGCTCGAATTGGCGGTCAGCGCCGCGACGGACAGCCCCAATTCGCGGGCAACTTCCAGCGTCTGACGGCCGATGGAGCCGGTCGAGCCATGTAAAGCAATTGTCCTTGTCATATCAGATCAACCCTGCATTTACAAAGTAGTAGACCACCGGCGCGATGAACAGCGTGGAGTCGAAGCGATCCAGCACCCCGCCGTGGGTCAGGAACAGGCGGCTGTAGTCCTTGACGCCGACCTCGCGCTTGATGAGCGAGGTCGAGAGGTCGCCCAGCTGCCCGCAGAGGTTGGCGGCGACGCCGACGCCAATCAGCCCGGGCCAGTTCGGCTGATACCCCAGCCAGCGGTTGCCGAGCAGCGCGAAGATCACCATGCCCAGCACCGAGCCGAGGATATTGCCGTAAAAACCCGCCCAGGTCTTTTTCGGACTCACCGGCGTCAGCTTCTTCTTTCCGAACCACTTGCCGCAGTACATCGCCAGCGAGTCCCCCGCAAACGCGATGAAAAACGGCGCGAGGACGTAGAGCTGCCCGTATTCGTACTTCATCCGCAACAGCACGATGCTCGCATACATCATCGGAAACACCGCGCCGCCGACGATGCCCGCCGCGACCGTGGAAAACGGCACGGCGCTGGGCTTGCCGTAGGTCACGACGGCGCGCAGGAACAGCGCCGCGGTCAGCACCAGCGGCAGGAAAAACAGCCCCGCCGCGCGGTTTTCCTCCAAATACGGAAAGCAGGTCTCGAAGTCGAGAAACACGCGGGCAAAGTAGATCTTCGCCACCTGCGCGGCGGCAACCGCCACCGTGAGCGCGTACACCACCCGGTCGACGTTCTTCCCCGCCACGTGCAGCAGCTCATACGCCGCGACGCCCGCAATGGCGCACACGAGCACCGCCGTCGCCCAAGGCGGGCAAACCACCAGCACGATGAGCAGCAGCGGCAGCCCGATGATCGCCACCAACCAACGTTGTAACATACAATCAGTCCTTTAAACCGTACAGATTATTTTGCAGTCAATCCCCCGAACCGGCGATCCCGCGTCTGGTACCACGCGAGCGCCTTGTCGAGCTCTTCCTTGCCGAAGTCGGGCCAGAGCGTGTCGGTGACGTAAATCTCGCTGTAGGCGATCTGCCAGAGCAGGTAGTTGCTCACGCGCATCTCCCCGCCCGGGCGGATCAGCAGCTCCGGGTCGGGGATGCCCGCCGACCAGAGATAGCTCGGAAACTTCGTTTCCGTCAGCTCATCCGGAGAGCATTTCCCTTCCATGCAATCACGCGCAAACTGACGCGCGGCGCGCACGATCTCGTCGCGCCCGCCGTAGTTGAGGCAGATATTCGCCTGAAAGCCCGTAATGTGCTTCGTGATCTCGTCGGTTTCCGCGATCAGCTTTTGCAGCCTGGGCGAAAGCACCGTCGTGTCGCCGAAGAACTTGAGCCGGATCTGATCCCGCGCCATCTTCTCGATGCTCTCGTGGAGGTACTGGTCCAGCAAGCCCATGATGGCGTCGACCTCGGCTTGCGGGCGCTTCCAGTTTTCGGTGGAGAACGCGTAGACCGTCAGATAGTCCAGCCCCAGGTCCTTGCAGTAGGTGGCAATGGTGCGGAACATCTCCGCCCCCGCCTTGTGGCCCGCGGTGCGCGGGAGGCCGCGCTTCTGCGCCCAGCGGCCGTTGCCGTCCATAATGACCGCAACATGACGAGGCAGGCTGACCGCCTGCCCCGCTTGCTTTTGTGTAAATAAGGCCATCAGACCGCCATGAGCTCCTTTTCCTTCTTCGCCAGCAGGTCGTCGAGTTCCTTACAGTAGTCGTCGGTCAGCTTCTGGAGATCCTTCTCGGCGATCTTATAGTCGTCCTCGGTGATCTCGCTGGCCTTCTGCTGCTTCTTGAACGCGTCGATGGCATCGCGGCGGATGTTGCGGATGGCGACCTTGCCGCCCTCGGCATACTTGCGGATCTGCTTGACGAGATCCTTGCGGCGCTCCTCGGTGAGCTGCGGGAACGAGAGGCGGATGGCCTTGCCGTCGTTCTGCGGGTTGATGCCGAGGTCGGACTCCTGGATCGCGCGCTCGATGAGCTTCAAGGCCTGACCGTCCCACGGCGTGATGACCAGCTGGCGCGGGTCAGGGGACGCGATGGACGCGATCTGATGGATGGGCGTCGGCGTGCCGTAGTAGTCGACGTTGATGCGGTCGAGCACGGCGGCGTTGGCGCGGCCCGCGCGCACCGCGGCAAAGTCCGAGGCCACCGAGTCGATGCTCTTCTTCATTTTTTCGGTATAAACCTTGTAATCGTCCTTATTCATGGAAGCGCCTCCTCAT
>CAMJGU010000004.1 GCA_946405325.1 uncultured Clostridia bacterium
GTAGCTTTGCCGGGTGCCGATATTTGCGCCAATCGAGGCAAACGGCTCGCGCCCTTCCGCGACCAGCCGGGAAAGCTGCCGAGGGGAAACGTCCAACAGCTTACCCGCGACGGCAAGCGGAATGTGATTGGGATACTTGCGTCTCAGTTCATTTGCGGTTTTCAGATCCATTCGCACTTACTCCTTTCTCCGTGCGCCATTGCTCAAAGGCTGCCTGATTCTTCGGTACATCGTAAAATCGGATAACGGCCTCCAAAAACGCAGCGCACAGTATTTTTTGCTCCACACGGGGGATCGTTTCGGAATCACCCGAACAGCGCTTTTTCCTGCCAACACCTCCCTTCCAGTCAATCGTCCGGTGACCAGCAATGCAAAGAAAACCTCACCGTGACGCTTGAAGGATGATAACCACAGTATAGAGTACGCTTTTTCAAAAGTCAACTGATTGACGATATAATCTACAATATATACAAATGATATTGACAACGGTGACTCGATGTGTTTTAATGTGCTTGCGGACTACAGGAGGTGAAAAGAATGGATCATGAGACCGAGCAGCTTCAGCAGTTGTATGGCGGTACGGAAATGATTTATGAACCAGTCAACTTTGGAATGCGCCTTCGCCAGATTCGGAAAGAGCTCGGAGAAACGCAGGATGAATTTGCTGCGCGGATTGGCACATCCAAGCAGGTTTTGAGCCGCTATGAGAGCGGGCAGCGAATCCCAAAGATTTCTTTGCTGGAGAAGTATGCTCAATCGCTTAATGTATCAGTTGATTATCTGATGGGAGGCAGCGAACAAGAGAACGCTTTCGAAACAGTTTGTACGCAGGGGAGTAAGCCTTTCTATAAGATTTTTATTGATGTAACCATGGAAATGGGGCTACTGATTTCCGATATTGTTCGTGTCACCGGTTTGACGGACCGGCAGGTGCGCACGATTATCTTTCGTAGAATGAAGGAAGCGCCCTTGCCAATCGCGCTCCAGCTTTCCAGAACGCTTGGTGTGCCACTGGAGACGTGGACGGGAAATACCGCATATAAAGCGGGAGAGCTTTCTGTTGAAGCGCGTGAGATTGCAAGAGAATACGATAAAGCGTCAGACAAGGATAAGGCGGTGATACGGACGATCCTCGAATTGCCGCAGATGGGAGAAGTGCCATGAATGCCGTTGTATACGCACGCTATTCCAGTCACCGGCAGGGTGAGCAGTCGATTGAGGGACAGCTTGCCGAGGCGCAGAAGTTCGCGGACGCGCATGACTTGACGATCATCCACGAATACTGCGACCGCGCCATGACCGGCAGGAACGACAACCGCGAACAGTTTCAGCTAATGCTTGCGGACGCTGCGAAGCACGCCTTTGACGCACTGATCGTCTGGAAAACCGACCGAATCGGACGCAACAAGGAAGAAATTGCGTTGAACAAGTATCATCTCAAGAAGAACGGCGTCAAAATCTACTATGTGGCCGAGGCGATACCCGACACGCCGGAGGGGATCATTCTGGAGGCGGTCATTGAGGGCATGGCGGCGTACTACTCGGAGCAGTTGTCACAGAATATCCGGCGCGGACAGTTGGCAAGCGCGCACAAAGCGCAGAGCATCGGCGGGAACAGGCCTTTAGGATACAAGACCGGCCCTGACAAGAAGTTTTTGATTGATCCCGAGACTGCGCCGACCGTTCGATTGGTCTACGACCTCTATGCGGAAGGCAAGACCATTGCCGAAATCGTGGAAATCCTCAATAACAAGGGGCTTCGCACGTTGCGCGGCAGACCGTTTACCCACAACAGCCTGCGGACGGTGCTTAAAAACGAAAAATACATCGGCGTATATACCTATAAGGAAGATGTTCGCATCGAGGGAGGAATTCCAGCCATTATTGACGAAAATACTTTTTATAAGGTGCAGGAACTTTTGAAGTACAACCAGAAAGCTGCGGCGCATAAGAACTCGAAGGTCGATTATTTGCTGACGGAGAAGCTGTTTTGCGGCAAATGCGGTTCGATGATGGTTGGCGTCTGCGGGACAAGTAAGGCAGGCATACGGCATTACTATTATTCCTGCAATAAGCAGCGCAAGCGCCGCTGTGATAAGAAGCTTGTCCGACGCGAGTGGATAGAGGGGCTTGTACTGGATTATGTGATCGCGTTGGTAAAAGATGACGCTTTAATAGAGTTCATTGCCAAGAACACCTATCAATACTATTTGGAACAGAATACGGAAACTGCCTATACGGAATCACTCCGAAAGGCTCTTGCAGACGTCGAGAAGTCCATTGCCAATCTAATTAAGGCGTTGGAGGCCGGTATCTTCAATGAGTCCACTAAACAGCGTATGGACGAATTGGAGGAGCAAAAGGCTGAGCTTCAGGGCGCGATTGCCGCCGCGCAGCTGCGGCAGGATCTGGGACTGAAGAAAGAGCATATACTGTATTTCCTGCATCGTTTTGCAGAGATGGACTATACCGACGAAGAATGCCAAAAGCAGCTTATTATGACGTTTGTCAACTCTGTGTTCGTCTACGATGACAAAGTGGTGCTGACGTTCAACTACTCCGGCGATGATCGTACGATCACGCTGAATGAAATTGACGCCGGATTACAGCATGGCGTTCGACTGCCCCGCGCTATGTGCCAGCAATGTGCCCGTCGTTGCGCGATGCATCATTTTTTCATTCCGTCGAAAAAGTTGCATTTTCGCACTGTCTCTTGACTCTCTCCGCACAGAAAAATTTTCTCATTCCGAACGCATTCCGAACGCGCGGTTTGAGGTGTCCTTTAATTGCTCTGAAAAGTTAGAAAAACTCCTCGATTTCTTTCGAAATCGAGGAGTTTTTTGGTCCGAGTGGCGAGACTTGAACTCACGGCCTCTTGACCCCCAGTCAAGCGCGCTACCAACTGCGCCACACCCGGATGCCTCATAGCCTAGGTATCTTACCACACCTCGCTGAGAATTGCAAGCCCTATTTTTTGATTTTGAAAAAGAATTCTCGGTGTAAAGGGTCCGGGCTTTCTTTTTTGAAAGATGCAAAAAAGAACCTGCAATCCAGGTTTTCAAACGACCGCAAATCACCGCATTTTACGCCGCAGCCTGACCGCTTATGATTTATGTAAATTCTATCATGTTCTGTCTTCGCCCGTACATTTCCCGTCTCTTCCCGCCTTTTCCGGACAATCCAAATCAATTTCAGGTTCTCTTGCGAAAAAATCCTGTGGAAAACGCTGTGGAAACTGTGGATAACTTTCTGTAGTGTGAAATTATAAGATAATTTATGTAAACTTATTGTAACGCCCGGCACGTTGCTGTTCCGCCCGGCTGCCCCCGCCTTATCGCCCCGTGCCGTTCTGCCCATTTTTGAACCACCGGCGGAAAAGGGGCCGAAAATTTGCAAGTTTGAAAGCAAGATTACGTTTTGTAATTGTTCATTCCATTTCCGCCGTGCCCTTGCATTGTGGGCAAATCACAAATATAATGATGCTGAAAACAAACAAGCGAGGGGCAGAGATCATGTCAGGACTATTGCAGCAGCTCAATGAATCGCAGCGCAGGGCCGTCACCACGACGGAGGGCTATGTGCGCGTGATCGCGGGCGCGGGCTCGGGCAAGACCCGTGCGCTCTCGCACCGCTTCGCGTATCTGGTGAACGAGCTGGGCATTCTGCCCGGCAACATCCTCTGCGTGACCTTTACCAACAAGGCGGCGAATGAGATGCGAGCGCGCATCCACAACCTCACCGGCGACAACGACACGGGCTATATCTCCACCTTCCATGGCTTCTGCGTGTCCGTTTTGCAGGAGGACAGCAACGCCGTCCACTATCCCAAGAGCTTCCTCGTTCTCGACAACGCCGACATCGACGACATGCTGAAGATCATCTACGCCGAGCGCGGGCTGTCCTTGCGGGACATGACGTTCTCCCGCGCGCGGGATATGATCGAGATCCAGAAGTGTCTCAAGCGACCGGAATACTACCTCGACATGATCACCATGTCCCTTGACACGCTCCACGACAAGTACCTCGCCGCGGATACCACGGAGGACATCATCTTCTACGGCTATCTCTATCAGGAGAAGAAGTGCTTCGGCCTCGACTACAACGACCTCATCAAGTTCTCGCTCTACATCTTTGAACAGGACGAGAACATCAAGCTCAAGTGGCAAAAGCGGCTCGAATACATTATGATCGACGAGTTTCAGGACATTGACGAGCTGCAGTACAGGCTGATGGAGGTACTGTGCGGTTATCACAACAATCTTTTTATCGTCGGTGACCCCGACCAGACCATCTACACCTGGCGCGGCGCGAACGTCAAGTATCTGATGGAGTTCGATCGGCACTTCCCCAAGGTGCAGACCATTCTGATGACGGAAAACTACCGCTCCACGCCGCAGATATTGGCGGCGGTCAACTCGCTGATCTCCCGAAACCGCTTCCGCATCAAAAAGGACCTGCTCCCGACGCTGCCCGACGGCGAAGCCGTCGTCTGCCACCACGCCGACACCGCAGAAGCCGAAGCGGAGTGGATCGCATCTGAGATCGCGCGGCTCCGCGATACCGGCGTTCCGTACCGTGATATGACCGTGCTCTACCGCGCGCACTACATCACGCGAAACATCGAAGATGTGTTTCTGCGCGAGAAGATCCCCTACCACATTTACAGCGGCGTGCCGTTCTTCGCCCGCACGGAGATCAAGGACGCGCTCTCCTATCTCCGCATGGTCGCCTACAAGGACGATCTCTCGTTCCGCCGCATCGCCAACGTGCCCAAGCGCAACCTCGGCGAGCGGCGCATGAAGTTCCTCGAGGAATACGCCGCGGCGCACGATTGCTCGCTCTATGACGCGCTGCGCGCCACGGCGGACGAGGATGTGTTCAAGGGCACCAAGGCAAATCAGTTCATTCGCCTCATTGAACGCTTTTCCGACAACTACGCCGAGCGCCCGATCTCCGAGCTGCTCTCCGACCTCATGGATAAGAGCGGCTATGAGACGATGCTGCGCACCGAAGGCAGTCAGGAGCGGCTGGACAACCTTGCGGAGTTGAAGCAATCCGTGTTTGACTACGAGACCACCTGCGGCGAGGAGGCGATGCTCGAGCACTACCTCGCCCACGTCGCGCTGTTTACTAACAGCGACCTTGAGGATACCGGCGACAAGGTCAAGCTCATGACCGTCCACGCCGCCAAGGGGCTGGAATTCCCCTATGTGTTTCTCTGCTCGATGAACGAGGGCGTGTTCCCGTCCAAAAAGACCGACTCCCTGCAAAAGATGGAGGAGGAGCGCCGCCTCGCCTTCGTCGCCATGACGCGGGCGGAAAAGGGGCTGTACTTGAGCGACGCCGAGGGCTGGAACCTGGACGGCTCACCCCGATACCCCTCCCGCTTTGTGCTGGACATTGACCCTGCGCTTTTGCGTTACACCAGTCCGCCGCGGGAGTCGCTGATCCGCGACGCGCGGGAGTATATTGAGGCAAGCGAGCGGTATTTGCCGGAGTCGCAGGAAACGAACACCCTCGCCATCGGTCAGCGCGTGACCCACGCGGTGTTCGGCAGCGGCACCGTGGTCGACGTGGACGCAGACAGGGGCGCGCACATCGTCCAGTTTGACGATATGCCCACTCCGCGCGCGATCTCGTTCAAGGCAAAGCTGGAAGTCTTATAAAAAACGTGCCGTTCCATGGGACGGCACGTTTTTTTCGATTCTCCCCCAGCGCTATCGCATCAGCTCTCCGATCTGCGCGATCGCTTCCTCATAAAATTCTCGGAAGCCCAGACTGCGCTCAAGCGGCGTGCCGAGTGCGCGGGTCTTGCCGCAGTGCAGCACCTCGACGCCCAGCACCTTCAAAAGCTCCTCTTTTTCGTTGATGCCGTCGCTCGACAGCTCCTCCGGGGCGAAAAACCACGTTTTCCCCGTGTCCGCCCGCTCCCGTTTTTTGCGATTCAAAAGCCACCACAGGTCGAACTCCGACACGTCGAAGCCGAAGCCCAACACGTACACGTCGCCGAAGAGAAACGCGTCCGCCCAGCTTTTGATTGCCGGGGTTTCGCCGCGCTCCTGCTCGCGCTTCCAGCGCGCGCCCTCGGCGCGGACGTAGGAGGTGATCTTCTCCAGCAGGTTCGCGTAATAGTAGTGGCCGAGGATCAGGCTGTCCGGCTTGCGCCCCTCTCCGTGGACGTGCCAGACGGGGATCTCCCGGGTCTTCCAGTTCACCTGATTGTAGGTGTAGAACAGGTACTTTGCCTCGGCGTGGCGGCAGCCGTCGGTGTGGCGGAGCATCTGGCGCAGCTGGGGATCGCCGATCGTGCAGTCCGGCTGCGCCGCCGCCTCCAGCTCATAGCTGAAGTTGGTGGTGAGGATATGGTCGAAGTCCATGTCCAGCAGCGTCCGCAGCATGTCCGTGTGTCCGGAGTCGCCCAGCTTGCCGTAGAGGATGTCGCCGGTCTTGCGCAGCTGTGCGCCCACCGTGTCGCCGGTGACGAGGATCGCCCGCAGCGGCATCGGCAGATGCAGCGTGCAGTCCTCCGGCAGTGAGGCGTTGCAGGAAATATCCCGGATCAGTTGGCCCCAGGAGCCGCCGCCGAAGGCGCGGTTGACGCCGTTGCCCAGCAGCAGCACCTGCGGACGTTTCTGCGTATCGTGAGCCATTCGTCCCACCCTTTCGTATGTCTCTATCGTCTGCGGCCCTGCGTGCGCCACGCCGGAGCCGTGTTCTTTCTCTCACGATGGTAGCACGCGTCGCAAAGCCGCCCGCGCTGATGCAGCAGCAACGGCTTGCCGCAGCGCTCGCAGAAGCGGATGTTGTTTTGCAGACGGTACACCAGAATCTCGTTGATCTCCTCCGCCACGCGCTCGCGGGTATCGTAGAGCCTGTCCGCGTCCACGGGACAGTCGAACGCCTTGGCAAAGGAGAAGTACAGGTCGAGCTTGCGGTAGTACTGCTCCAACTCCGGCAGCGTCTCCCCGCCGCCCTCGCCGAGGCCGGGCTGCTCGACGGGCTCGCCCTGCGTCCAGCGGCGGAGGAACGTGAAGAACAGCTCCTCCAGCGCGTCCTCGGTCTCGTCAAAGGGGATGTTCGCCGCCCGCAGCTCCTGCTCGCGGGTCAACAGGAAGCCCTTCTCCCGCATCTTGGAGATGAGGGAGATATAGCGCGTGATGTCCAGTTTGCGGTACGGCTCCACGGCGGGCATATTGCTCCACTCCGTCAGCACCTCCAGCAGGTCGAAGTCCACCTGCAAAACGAGGTCGGAAAAGCCCTGCACCGCGTATTGCAGCGGCGGCACCACGGTATCGAGACCCGCGCGGATCGCGCCAAGGTTTTCCATCGCGCCGACAAAGCCCTTTGAATACATGCCGAAGCGGCCCGCGCGGCCCGCGATCTGCTGGATCTCCTCCGGCTTCAGCTCCCGCCGCTCCACGCCGTCGAACTTCTCCGTCTCCATGAACAGCACGCGGCGGATGGGCAGGTTCAGGCCCATGCCGATGGCGTCGGTGGCGACGACGTACTGCGTGCGCCCGTCGAGAAAGCCGTCCATCTGCCGCCGCCGCGTGGCGTAGGGCAGCGCGCCGTAGATGATGGCGGGCTCCTTGCCGGATTGCCGCAGATCCTCCGCGGCGCTGAGCACGCCGACCTTGGAAAACGAGATCAGCGCGTCGCCGGGCTGGACGTGGTCGAAGTCCACCGTGTGGGACATACAGATGAGCGGCGTCTGCCGCTTGTGCACCTCGACCTCGTAGCTGTCGCCGCAGCTCTCGATGAGCCGAATGAGCAGCTGCTTCGCCTGCGGCGCGGCGCAGAGGTGCACCTCCGGCGCGAGTACGCCGAGGATCGCCCGCGTCCACGCGTAGCCGCGCTCGCGGTCCGCGATCATCTGGCACTCGTCAATGACCGCCACGTCGTAATGCGCTTTCAGGTCCAGCTTCTCCGCCGTGGCGGCGACGTGGGTATCGTCCTCGCGCACGTCCTCTTCCTCGCCGGTGGTGAGGCTGCAATCCACGCCCGCGTCCAGCAGCGTCTCTTGCGCCTCCAGCGCCAGCAGGCGCAGCGGCGCGAGGTACACGCCCGTGGGCGCGGTCTTGAGCCGCTGGAAGCCCGCGTAGGTCTTGCCGGTATTCGTGCCGCCGAGGTGAAGGATGAAGTGCCGGTGCATGGCGCGCGCCTCGGGGTACTCGTCCTTGGGGTTGAGCGCCAGCAGCAGCCGCAAGCTCGAGCGGATCGCCTGCGGCACATACCACACCGACCACACGCCGCCGAGGCCGTCGGTCAGGAGCTGCTGCGCGGGGAAATTCTTCTTGCCCAACAGCTCCGATAAATCCGCCTCCGGCTGCGCGGCGCAGAAGTCCGCCGCCGCCTGCTTCGCCGCGGCATGCAGCACGTTGGGGTAGCGTTCCAGCACATGCCGCGCCGTCAGGTTATTCGGGCTCTCCGCGAGAAACCCGGCGGTGCGGATGAAGTTTTTCAAGATTTCCGGCAGGCGCTTGCTGTCGCAGCGCTGCTCCAGCGCGAGAAACTCGTTGAGCCAGCCGGTGATCTGCGCCATGCGCAGTCGCTTCGCGCCGTGCGCGCCCCGCAGCCGTGCCAGAATGGCGCGGTGATACTGACCCGCCAGCCGCCATGCCGTCGAGCCGTCTTTCTCCACGCTCTCCCACGCCTCGCTCAGCACCTCCGGCGCACGCGCCGCGGGCGCGTTGGGATTGTGTTTTTCGACCGCCTTTCGTCCGCGGCGGCCTCGGTTCCGCTCAGGCATCAGCGATAGACGATCGCCTTCGCCAGCGCGTCGGCGCGCTCAAGGCTCTCCAGATACGCCACCAGCACGAGCGCAAAGGGGATCGCCGTGCCGACGCCGCGGCTGGTGATGACCGTGCCGTCCTCCACGACGCTCTCCGTGCTCGGCGTCGCGCCGGTCAGCTTGTCCTCCAGGCCGGGGTAGCAGGTGGCGCGCTTGCCGTCCAGCAGCCCCGCCTTCGCCAGCACCGTCGGCGCGGCGCAGATGGCGGCGGTCAGCTTGCCCGCACAGTTAAACTCCCGCAGCAGCGCGAGCACGCGTTCGTCGTTGCCGAGATTCGTCGTGCCCGGCTGGCCGCCCGGCAGCAGCAGCGCGTCGTAACCGTCAACGCTCACGGCATCGAACGCCTTGTCCGCGCGCACGGCGATGCCGTGGCTGCCCGTGACCTCCGATGCGCCGTCCAGCGCGACGATGTCGCAGACGATCTCCGCGCGGCGCAGCAGGTCGACGACGGTCAGCGCCTCGACCTCCTCAAAGCCGTTGGCAAACAGCATGGCAGTTTTCTTCATGGTTTCGTTCCTCCTCTTTAGCACAGGACGGGATGCCGCAGCACCCCGTCCGTAGTTTGTCCTATTTTGTGCCCGGATATCTGACGCGGGTGGTAAAGTAATCGGAAAGGCGCTTGCGCTCCTTTTGCAGCCGGTCGCTCTTGGCCTCACCGCGCCGCTCGGCGTCCATCGCTTCGGACACGACGCGGCACGCGTCGTTGTACTCCCGCGTCAGCTCCCGGATGCGGGCGCTCATCTGCTGCATGATTGCCATGACCAGCGCCGGCTTTTCCTGGAAGCAGCTGCCGAACGCCTCCGCCGTGTAAATCTTGACACGGGTATCCTCCGTCGCGACCGCGGTCGTTGTGCGCGGCCGCGCCTCCACCAGCTCCATCTCGCCGAAGAATGCGCCGGCGCAGAGCTCCTTGACCAGGATCTGATCCTTGGTGCCGTAGTTCAAATAGAGCGTCACGTCGCCGTAGAGGATGTCGTACATGCACATCTCATACTCGTTCTGGCGATAGATGATCTCTTTTTTCCGATAGGTGCGCTCCGGCAGATCCGTCATGGCGGCTCCTTTCTGATTCAGTACAGTACCTCCGGCATCAGCAGCAGCTGGTTGAGGTACTCCATCTGCATTCTGGTCTCCGCCGACATCTGCCGGTCGGTCTCCAGATTGCTCTGCGCGTCGGCAAGCGCCTTGCAGGAGCGCAGATAGTCGTTGGTCAGGCGGCGCAGGCGGCTGGACAGGTGCCGCAGGATCATCAGCACCTTCACGCTGTTCTGGGCGTACAGCTCCGGCAAATCCTTTTCAAAGATCTGCTCCACGCAGGTGTCGTCCTCCAGCGCCACCGCCGTGGCGCTGCGCTTCTTGCCGCCGAAGAGTCCCATTTCGCCGAAGAACATATTCGGCACCAGCTCGGCCAGCAGCTTCTGCCGCTCCGTGCCGTAGTCGGCGTAGATGCCGACGCCGCCGCCGTGGATGTCATACATGCAGTCCGAGGATTCTCCCTCGCGGAAAATGACGTCACCGCGCGCAAAGGTCTTGCGGTGCGCGGCATAGCCGTCCGCGTGAGACGCGCCGTCCGCGGCGTCCCTCGGCGCTTCCGCGCTCTGATCCGCCGCTTTTTTGCCTCTCAGATAGACCGCGGCGAACTTCCGGATTTTGCCCATCAGACCGTCGCTGATGCGGTCGGCGGACGTATCCAGCCGCCCCAGCTCCCGCAGCGTGTCGCAGACCTCGGTGTAGTTGTCGGTCTGCTGGCGCAGGCGGCGGCTCAGGTGCGCCGCGATGCCCTCCAGCTCCTCCGGGAACTCCGCGAGGTAGACGGAAAGGTCCTCCGCCTCGATCTCGTGCAGCAGCGTGCCATCCTCGGTCACCACGACCGTGGCACTGCGGGGGCAGGCGTCGATGACCGCCATCTCCCCGAAGTAGTCCCCCGCTTTCAACTCCGTCAGCAGCTTCTCCTCCGGCCCGGCATAGTCGGCGTAGACCGCCGCGCCGCCCGCGAGAATTTTATACATGCTGCTGCCCGCTTCAAACTCGCGAAAGACGACGTCGCCTTTCGCAAACTGCACTTTCTTCATGCTTTCCTCCGCTTATTCCGCTTTGGCGCTCTCCGCCTTGAGCCACGCCTCGTAGCCCGCCGGGATCGAGGTATAGCGCAGGAGGAAGCCCTCCTCCGTCTGCTCCATAACCTTGGCGAACAGCTTGCCGCCGGCTTCCAGCTGAACGTTATCAAAGATGTTCAGATCCGCGCCGGTATCCAGCACCGCGCCGTCGTGCGCCACGGCGATGATGCCGCCGTAGAACGACTTCGCGCCGCCGTGCTTGCCCGCGAGCATATGGAAGCGCACCGGGATCGGCTGCTCGAGCGTCTGCGGCTTGGTATCCTTCACCTTGGCGGAGACGTTGTACGGTGCGCCGACGCCCGTCACCTGCGAGAGCACCAGCTCGCCCTTGACGCCCTTGGGATAGACCGTCATCTCCTGCGCGATCTCCAGATCGACCTTCGCAAGCTCCCGCGTCAGCGGCGAGATCAGGACCTGACCGCCGACGGTGTAGCTCTCGATGCGGCCGCAGAGGTTCACATGGCTGCCCACCACGCCGTATTTGGTGCGCTTTTCCGAGCCGATGTTGCCGACGATGACCTCGCCGGTGTTGAGGCCGATGCCCATTTCCAGCACCGGATAGCCGCGCTCCGCGTTCCACGCGTTGACCGCCTCCATCCGCGCCTCCATCGCCACCGCCGCGGCAATGGCGTCGGCGGCGTGGGTTTCCGACGGCGCGGGCGCGCCGAAGATCGCCATGATCCCGTCGCCGATGAACTCGATGATCGTGCCGCTGTGTCCCTGAATGATCTCCGTCATCTCGCCGAGGTAGTGGTTGAGCATGGAGATGAGGTCGGCGGCGTCCATGCGCTCGCTCATGGCGGTGAAGCCGCGCAGGTCGCTCATCATAATGGTAAGCGTGCGCTTCTTCCCGCCCAGCGCAAGCCCGTCCGGCGTTTCGAGCAGCTGGCGCACAATCTCGTCGGAGAGAAAGCGGCCGAAGGTCTCCCCCAGCAGCTTGTTGCGCATTTCGAGCTGTTCGTTCAGTGCCCGGATGCGCTCCATCGCCTTCACCGCGTCGCGCAGCTCCACCAGCTCGCTGATATCGCTGAGCACGACGATGACGCCGATGTTCTCCTCCCCGCTGCGCAGGAACGAGGTCACCACGTGGAGCTGGCGCAGCTCCTCCCCCGTGTAGTAGGGAACGATGTAGGTATGGCTCCGCTCGCGGTCGTAGACCGCGTCGAGGATCGTCTGCGTGAACGCGTCGTTCTCCTCGTATTCAAAGAAGCAGCCGCCGAAGCGCTTGCCCAGCAGCTCCGCCTCCTCGCGCCTGAGGATCCTAAGCGCGGCGGGATTCAAATAGGTGATCTCGCCGTCAAAGCCGATGGTCATCACACCCTCGGACATATCGCGCATGATGCTCTCTCGGATCAATTCTTCCCGATCCGGCATGGTTTTCACTTCCATTTCGTGCTGAACTGTCACCGCGGACTTACAGATAGACGTCGTAGCCGTTCACGCGAACGCGCGCGTAGCGGTCCGCCTCGGCCTTGACCTCCTCGCTGACCGGCTGCTCCGTCTCCTCCGCGTCGGAGACCACGTAGACCAGCTTGCAGGCGTTGAGATAGTCCACCGTCAGCTTACGCAGGCGGTTGGACAGGTGCGAGAGCACCATGAACACCTTTGCCGGGTTGGCGGCAAACAGCTCCGTGAGATCCTCCTCGTAGATGGTCTCGAGCACCGAGCCGTTCTCCAGCACGACCGCGGTGGCACTGCGGGGCTCACCCTCGATCATGCCCATCTCGCCGAAGAATTCGTTGGGCTGGATCTCGGTGAGCAGCTTCTCGTACTCCGTGCCGTAGCCGGAATAGATGCCGACGCTGCCCCAGTGGAGATCGTACATGCACTTGCCGGTCTCGCCCTGCCTGAAGATGACCGTACCCTTGGAAAGCGTCTCCATGCGCTTGTCGAGGCCCTTTTCGGACTGGCGCTGTTCGCGCTGGGCCTCGTAGCTGATCTCCGCCTTGTCGCGGCTGCCGAGATAGATCCCGGCGAACTTCTTGATCTTGGCGACCAGCCCCTCGCTGCGCTGCTTTTTGGCACCGCCGGGCTCCATCTCGGCGATGGTCGCGCAGACCTCGCGGTAGTCGCCCGTCAGCTCGCGCAGGCGGCCGCTGATGTGGCGCATGATCTTCAGGATCATGTCCGGCTCCGCCTTGAAATACTCGCTAAGAGACTCCTTGCCCAGCTCGTCGACGCGCACCTCGCTTGCCGCCACCGCGGTGGCGCTGCGGGGAAACGCCTCGATCACGGCCATCTCGCCGAAAAAGTCGCCCGCTTTGAGCTCCGTCAGCTTCTGCTCGCCGCTCTCGCCGTAGTTGGCATAGATGGCAACGGTGCCATCCAGGATGCGGTACATGGTCGTGCCGTACTCACCCTCGCGAAAGATCACGTCCCCTTTGTTGAACTGCTTTTCCGCCATGATGATATCCTTCCTTTCGTCAAAATACCGTTAAAGTGCACATTTCCCTATTTAAGATATTGTAGCACAGACTTTTTTCCGTTTCAATCCCAATCCGAAGCGTGGTGGAAAAAACCTCGAAGGACGGTGAAAAGCCGCGGCATACGCCGCGGCTTTCCTGCGTCAGAACTTGACCGAAACCCCATTGACCTCCAGGCCCTCGTCGGCGGGGATCAGGATGTACTTGCGCCCGTCGATCACGCGGGTCGCCACCATTTCACTGTACTCCGGCGGCATGGTGATCTTCACGTTGGGCGTGACGATCTCGAACTTCT
>CAMJGU010000005.1 GCA_946405325.1 uncultured Clostridia bacterium
GCGCCGATCAGTCCGGCGCGGCGGAGGTGCTGACGGATTCGGTCTACCGCGGCTCTATCACCAGCACGGTGGAGGGCAGCGGCGCGGCGGTGCCGAAAAACAGCGCCAGCATCACGCTGCTCTCCGACGGGCAGGTGCTGGAGGTCTTTGTCTCCGAGGGCGACTTCGTCCAGAAGGGCGACCAGCTCTACAGCATTGAGAGCAGCGCCGCGCAGACGGACTACAACAAGGCGGAAAAGGAACTCCGCTCCGCCCAGAAGGAGTATGACAAGCTGCTGAACGCGGCGAACGACCTGAGCGTGCGCGCTGACTACGCGGGCATTCTGCTGGTGAAAACGCCGATCGCCGAGGGCGAAAAGGTGGCTGCGGGCAGCACGGTCGCGACGCTGGTGGACAACACCAAGCTGCTGCTGCCGCTCTATTTCAGCTATGCCTATGAGGACATGATCTCCGTGGGCCAGAGCGCGACGGTGTCCATCCCGGCCACCATGGCGCAGCTGCCCGGCACGGTGCACGAGATCCACAAGGTACAGCGCGTGTCCACCGAGGGCAGCAAGCTCTTTGAGGTGGTCGTCGCGGTGGACAATCCCGGCACGCTGACGGAGAAGATGGCGGCGACCGCGACGCTGAACATCGGCGGCGAGACCGTCTATCCCTATGAGCCGGGCGAACTGAAGTGGTTCCGCTCCACGGAGCTGACGACTGAGATCAGCGGCGAGTGCGCGACGAACAAGCTCTACGATTACATGCCTGTGCGCGCGGGCGAGAGCGTACTTACCCTGACCGCCGAGAGCAGCGAGGACGCGCTGGAGAGCGCGGAGACCGCTCTGGACGCGGCAAAGGACAAACTGGAGAAGGCGCAGAAGAATCTGGACGCCCTCAACGGCGTCGCGCCGATCGACGGCACGGTGCTCTCGCTGGGCATCACCGCCGGCGAGGAGGCCAAGACCGGCACCGTTGCGGTGAGCATCGCCGATACGTCGACCATGATCGTCAACACTCAGATCGACGAGATGAACGTCTCCTTTGCCAAGGCGGGTATGCCGGTGGACATCACGCTCTGGGAGAACCAGATGACCGGCGTGATCGAGAGCGTCAGCCTCACCGCGGCGGCGAGCGACGGCATGAGCAGCGGCGTGGCGCGCTTCCCGATGGTCATCTCCGTGGACAATAGCGAGGGACTGCTGATGTCGGGCGCTTATGTTAATTATTCCTTCACCGCCAGCCAGAGCGACGATTGCCTGGTCGTCCCGATCCAGTGCGTCAAATCCGCGCAGACCGTGGACGGCGAGAGCTGCAAGGTGCTGTTCGTGCAGACCGACGAGCCGCCGGTCAACGACGTGGAGCTTGCCACCGACATGATGGAGATTCCCGAGGGCTTTTATCCCGCGGTGGTGGAGATCGGCATCTCCGACAACAACAGCGTGGAGATCAAGTCCGGCGTCGAGGAGGGCGCGGTCGTCTATGCCGGCGTCATGCAGAACGACAGCATGGGAATGGGGATGTACTTCTAAGCCATGCTGATTACATTAAAAAACGTATATAAGATCTACGGCGAGGGGCTGGAGAGCGAGGTGCGGGCGCTCGACGGCGTGAGCCTGGAGATCGATTACGGCGAATTTGTCGCCATCGCGGGTCAGTCCGGCTCGGGCAAGTCCACCATGATGAACGTGCTCGGCTGTCTGGATATCCCGACCTACGGGGACTACTTCCTCGCGGGGCAGGATGTGTCGGAGCTGGACGACAAGCAGCTCTCGCACATCCGCAATAAGCAGATCGGCTTCATTTTTCAGGGCTACAACCTGATCCCGTCGCTCACGGCGGTGGAGAACGTGGAGCTGCCGCTCATCTATCAGGGCGTGTCCGCCTTCGACCGGCGGGATATGGCGATGGAGGCGCTGGAGCGCGTCGGCCTCGCCGCGCGCGCGAAGCACCATCCCAGCGAAATGTCCGGCGGCCAGCAGCAGCGCGTCGCCATCGCCCGCGCCATCGCCGCGCACCCGCCCATCATCATGGCGGACGAGCCGACGGGCGCGCTGGACTCCAAGACGGGCCTTGAGGTGCTGGCGTTTTTGCAGCAGCTCAACAAGGAGGGCAGCACGATCCTGCTCATCACCCACGATAACGGCATCGCCGCCACCGCGCGGCGCATCGTGCGGCTTTCCGACGGCAGGATCATCGAGGATCACCCGCAGGAGGTGGATTGGCTATGAAATTCGGTCAGGCGGTCAAAATGGCGGTCAAGTCCATCCTCGCGAAGAAGGGCCGCTCGTTCCTCACGATGCTGGGCATCATCATCGGCATCGCGTCGGTCATGACCATCGTCGCCACCGTTTCCGGCTACAACCAGAAGATGATGGAGGCGTTCGAGGCGCAGGGCACCAACAAGATCACGGTTTCGCTCTACCTCAACAGCGGCGAGAGCGGCTTTGAAAAGGTCTACAACTACTGCCAGGGCCTCGGCGACGACGTGATCGGCGTGACGCCCAACTCGCAGGCGTGGAGCGCCGTCGTGAAATACGGCGCGAAGAATTCGGACACGATGGAATGGCAGGAGCAGCCGCGGGTCTACCTCGGCAGCGACCAGTATTCCAAGGTCAACAGCTTCACCGTCGCGCGCGGGCGCGACATCACCAGGTTGGACGTGGAGAAATACCATCAGGTCTGCGTGCTCGGCGCGCGGGCGGCAAAGACCTTCTTCGATTACGCCGACCCGCTCAACGAGAATATCATGATCGGCGGCGTGCCGTTCACGGTGGTGGGCATCTACGCCGAAAAGGACGCGGAGAGCAGCTACTCCGTGGACAGCGTCATCGTCCTGCCCTATACCGCCAGCCGCTTCATGCCGAACGGCGGGGGAGACGTGAGCGGCGAGTGCGCCGTCAAGGTCAAGGACTCCCAGACGATCAACCCGGTCATGCAGCGCATCCAGGCGTATCTGGACGGCGTGACGCAGAACGGCATGTACGGCTACGGCTACGCCTACAGCGAGCAGCAGTGGCAGGACGAGAGCAGCGGCGTGCTGACCATGATCTCGGTGGTGCTCGGCGGCATCGCGGGCATCTCGCTGCTCGTCGGCGGCATCGGCATTATGAACATCATGCTCGTCACCGTCACCGAGCGCACGCGGGAGATCGGCATCCGCCGCGCCATCGGCGCGGAGCGCAGCTCCATCGTGACGCAGTTCCTTGTGGAGGCGGCGATGATCTGCGGCGTCGGCGGCGTCATCGGCATCGTCATCGGCTACGGCGGCACGCACCTCGCGGGCAGGCTGCTCTTTGACGGCATGTCGCTCTATCCCTCGCCGGAGATCACGCTGGGCGCGTTCGCGTTCTCCGTGTCCCTCGGCATCATCTTCGGTATGTATCCCGCGATCAAGGCCTCCGGCTTACAGCCGGTGGTGGCCCTCAAGGCGGAATAAGGAGGTTTCCAATGAAAAAGAGAGTTTTTGCGGCGCTGCTGTGCCTCGCGCTGATGGCGTCGTTGGTGCCGGCGGCATTTGCCGCGGGCCTGTATGCGGACGTGACGGATCCGGAGACCGCGCGCAACGCGGAGGTCCTGCGCCTGATGGGCGTGATGGAGGGCGACGGCAGCGGCCGGTTTCACCCGAACAGCAGCCTGACCCGCGCGGAGTTCTGCAAGATGGCGGTGGTGCTCAGCGGCAAGCGCAGCGTTGTCACGCGCTACGCCAGCCGTACCGTGTTTCCCGATCTGCGCGCGCCCCACTGGGCGACGGGCTATGTGAACTATGCCGCCAGCGCGGACGCGGGATTGATCCACGGCATGCCGGACGGCACGTTCCAGCCGGACCGCGCCATCACCTACGGCGAGGCGGTGGCGATCCTGATGCGCCGTCTGGGCTACACGGATAAGGACACCGGCGGCATCTGGCCGGACGGCTACATCGCGCTTGCGGGCGAGGCGGGCATGACCAAGGGTCTGACGATCTCCGGCAACGCCTCCATTACCCGCGCGCAGGCGGCAAAGCTGTTTGTCAACGCGCTGACGGCGGAGAATGACGAGGGCAAGAGCCTGCTCGATACGCTGGGCTACACCTGTGATACAACGGGCGATCCGGTCACGATCTGGGGCGTGGACATGGTGAACGGCAAGCTCAGACTTTCGTCGGGTGATCCGATGGAGATGGAAAACCCGATGGAGCTTTTCGCCCTGATCGGCGTCAAGGGCTATGTTGTCACCAAGGACAAAAAGGCGGTCACGTTCCTGCCGGTGGTCAGCAATGCGGGCAACGCGGTCAGCGACGCGGCGATCATCGTCAGCGCCAACGGCTCCACGGCGGGCTTTGACGCGCTGACCGGCGGCGCGACCAACTACACGGTCTACCGCAACGGCGTGCGCGCGACGGTGAGTGCGCTGAAGAAGGGCGACGTCGTGACCTACAATGCCGCGAACAACACGATTCAGGCGTGCGACACCCGCGTGGCGGTGTACTATGAGAACTGCGAGCCGTCGCCCGCCGCGCCGACGAAGATCAAGGTGCTGGGCGGCACGGAGTTCGACGTGATGACCACGGCGCAGGGGAGCCTTGCGCAGCTCAAGCCCGGCAAGAACATGATCATCCAGCTTACCGCCGACGGCCGTGTCGCGGGTGCCTATGAGAACGGCAGCGCCAACGGTTTGAACGGCAACGCGCTGGCGTATGTGGGGAATGACGGCGTACAGCTGCTTTGCGGCGGCAGCCTGCTTTCTCCGGCGCTGAAACTGGAAGTGAACGGCGCGAAGGTTGAAACCGATAAAGTTCAGGGCAAGGTAGTCCGCATTTCCCAGTCCGGCAAGAACGCGTCGAACATCTACCTCTCCGCGCAGAGCAGCAACAACAGCGGCGCGCTTGACCTGACCGCCAAGACACTCGGCTCGCGCAAGCTGGCGGACGGCGTACTGGTGTTCAGCGACGGTGCACTGACCGCTGTCGAGGCACTGGGCACTGCCGTGATCGAGCAGAGCCGCATCGCCTACGCCCGCATCAACGCCGCCGGCGAGGTGGATCTGATCGTGATCAACAGCGGAATAAGAGAAAATGTTTATGTTGGTAGGGCGACGATAACTCCTAGCAAAAAACCGATTCCGAAGCTTGACGAATCTGACACAACAGAAAATATTCCAATCAACTTGCTTGAAGTTGACTGCGGCAAAAAGAACCCTGCTGGGCCATCTGCTGAGTGTGCGTATGTTGTTAAAACAGGCGATTATGTTGAAGCGGAGTTGCGCAAAGCCGCAAACGAAAACGATTATGATCGCTACATCAGCGTGACCGTCCTCACCAAGCTTGCCTCCGTCCCCGCCTCCGCGTGGATCGGCGATACGGCGGTGAACTACGGCGGCCAGACCTACACGGTACCCTCCGACGTCATCTGTTGGAACCGCGACGCCGGTGCGTGGTTCGACGATCTCGCCGCGGCGAAGGCCTACGGCGGCACGATGGATCTCTACGTCAAGGACGGCGTCGTTCGTGCCATCGAGGTGCGTGCGTAATACTTGCATTTTCCTGCACGGTTCGCTATAATGGCGAAAAAGGAGGGCAACGCTATGGAAATGGATATGATTTTTGCCGAAGCCATGCTCGATGAGGTGCAGGAACTGCTGGAGGCGATGATGGAGCTGGCGCAGCGCGCGGTCGAGGACGACTGCACCGACGCCGAGCGCGACGATCTCCAGCGGCAGCTGAACACGCTGCGCGAGCGCATCGACGAGACGGTGGATGCCTACGAGAGACTGGGCGATTACCGCGACGCGCTGTACGCGGCATGGAAGGCCTCAAACGATATCATTAACAGCATGAAGAGCTGAAAAAATCCCCGCCGATCGATTCGGCGGGGATTTTTTGCGCTCATTCGGATTTCATCTCATAGGGCATCTCCAGCGGATTCTTACGCTCCATCCGGTCGTAGTGCCGAACCAGCAGCGGCTCCACCACATAGTACAGCAGCTTGCCGTCGAGGTCGAAGAAGAACACCGTGAACAGCAGCGCGTAGACCGCGGCAAAGAGGGCGAACAGCTTGCCGAAGATCTTCAGCAGGATACGGGCGAGGAGGCTGCCTCTCCTGCGGGCTCTGCGCTCTTTCTTGATGCGCTTTGCCTCCCTGCGCAGGGCGGCCTTTACAAACTTTTTCATCACGCTCATCTTTTCTGCCTCCTTACCAGCTCATGTCGTCGTCGAACTCGAGCAGCGACGGGTCGAGCGGCTCTTCCTTCATGACGGTGGTCATGTAATCGTTGATGATGCGGCGGATCTCCGCGCGGGAGACCGTGCGCTTGTCGGGCAGCGCGTGGGGCATCCAGATGGCGTGGATGTTGCGCTTGCGGAACTCGTCCTCAAAGAGGCCGACCACGCCCTGCATGCCCTTGCACTGGAGCTGGTCGTACATCATGACCATGTCGCAGTGAAAGCGCTCCATGTAATCCCACAGCTCGAAGATGTGGTGCATGCCGCCCACCGCCATGCGGCGCATCGGCGCCCATTCGTGATAGCGCGCCATGTCCTCGACGCAGTGATCCAGCGTGTCGGTGCGGATGGTCATGTCGAACATCAGCGAGTCCATGTTGATGACCGTGTTGAGGCCCCAGCAGTTGTACGCCCACGTGCACCAGTTGGAGTAGTACAGCGGCGCGCACGACCACGCGATCACGCGGTGGCGGGTCTTGGGGAAGGTGTTGATCTTCTTCTCCATGCACTTTGTCATGATCTTGTTGACCTTACTATCCACAAAGTGCCAGATGTAATGCTCGCCGTACTGGGACTGGTAGATGCGGTAGAGCGCCTGCGCCACGCCGTTGATGGGGTAGCTGTTGGTCTTGGCGTCCACGTCCCACTTCTCCCACTCGAAGCGCATCAGCTCGTTCTGCTTTTCGAGGTTCTCTTTGAGCAGCTCCCAGTTGAACGGCACGCCGGTCTGCTCCTCGATGAACTTCCAGCACTCGCGGATCTCGTTGGCGCAGTGCTCCTGCACCAGCGGGTCGTCGAACTGCATGGGCTGCGGCATGGCGAACAGCGGGCGGTTCCAGAACCAGTCCTGGATCGCGGTGGACGCCACCGAGCCGTCGCAGGCTTCGTTGGACGAGACCATGAACGGCGCGAAATCGGGCACGTCGTCGAGCACGAAGATGCCCGCCTCCGCCTGACACATGGGGCAGGGGTCGCCGGGCAGGCCCAGCGACTGCGCCGCGTCGATATAGTTGAGCACCGTGTGGTTGTTGACGTGGCAGGTGACGAAGTAGGGGATCATCTCCAGCGGAATGTGCTTAAACTTGTCCATCCACGGGTAGAAGATGCCGCCCCAGACGGTCTCCTTGTGCGCCATGGCGTGATGCCACGCGTCGTTGTGCGCGCCGTTGCGGAGGTTGCCGTCGGCGTTGAACATGTTCATGAACTGGTTGATGGTCACGCAGGTCATGGCGCGGTAATGCCACGCGCTCGCGCGCAGCGCCGGGCCTCGCATACCCTCGAGGCCGCGGTCAAACCAGTGCAGCACAGGCAGGTACGTCTGGCCCATCCAGCGGTAGCGCCACAGGCCCTTGACGAAGGTGATGGGGCTGCCGAACTTCATGATGTCCATGACCATGTTGGCGTAGTTATACAGCCAGATCATGTGGAAATAGTAGAACGTGTCCTTGACGCCGCGCCACTCGCGATGCTTGTAAAGTCCCGTCTTTTCGCAGTACAGATCGCCCAGACGCCGCTCGCCGTGGGGCTTGCCGTACCAGAAGTCATGCGCGAATTTCTTCGCCTCCTCCTTGTTCTTCGGCAGCTTCACGGCCTTGGGGTCGGGAAACAGCGCGGCGGCGGCTCTGAGCTTACCGCCGAGGTCGGAGAAGCGGATCTCCTTGACCTTTTTGACGCCGGTTTTCACGTTTTTCACGCTGGCTTCGATCGAAAAACCCATCTCACTTCGCCTCCTGCAATTTCTTGATCTCCACGCTCTCCACAAAGGCCTGGAAACGGGTGCGGAGCTGGCCGGTGGAGGCGTTGACGTATTCCTTCTCGATGGAGCAGGTGGGGATATTGTAATCCCGCGGCAGGATCAGCGCGTCCATCGTGCGCTCATAGCTCCAGTACTCGCAGAACTTGTTGGACACGACGATCAGGCCGTCGGCGTGATACTCCGCGACCAGATCGGCCAAGTATTTCTTGCGGCTGCGCATGTCCTCCTGCGGCATGAACCGCGGGCAGTAGCTGGTGCTCAGGTAATGGCGCGCGATGGCGTCCAGCGGGCTCTGCCCCTCGGCGACGACGATCTCCTCGCGCCCGGGCAGGGAGCCGTAGCAGTAGCGGTCGGCGACGACCAGTGCGCCGCAGCTCTCGATGAGCTTGGTGAACTCGGGGTCGTCGTTCTCCGCGCCGGAGAGCACCACGCGGCAGCGGTAGGGGGAGACGGGTTCCGGCGCGCGGGTTTTCAGCTCCTCCGCGGTCTCGCGGAGATAGGGGAGAATGAGGTACTTCGGGCACGTCAGCGTCACGAGCTGAATGATGTGGAACTCATAGCCCGTGATGGGCGGATTGTCCAGCTTGCGGTACGCGCCGATCTCGGAGATCAGGCGGCAGACCTCGTTGTGCTCCTCGATCGCCTTTCGCAGCGCCTCGTCGGAGACATCGACGCCGAAGCGCTCATGGAGCGGGTCGAGGACGTGCGCCTGCAATTGCTTGCGGAAGTGCACCATGCTGTTTTCGGTTTTCTTGAACGGCACGTCAGTGAACTCCACAAAGAAGTCGGGGTTCTTGATGACGTCCATCTGCTTGAGATGCTCCTGAAAGCGGCAGGTGACCGTGCAGGTCTCCGTCGCCATGTTGGCGTCGAGGAAGTTGAAGCCGCCCTCCAGCGCGCGCTCGAACAGGGCGCGGCCGTAGTGGCAGGTGCGGTTGGACATGTAGTAGGTCGCCATGTCGGGCGAGCCGCTGCGCGGCGCGCGCAGGCGTACGCCGAAGCAGCCGGGAATATCCAGCAGGACTTCGGGCATGAAGTAGCAGGTGTAGCCGAGCGCTTTTTTGCCGTCCTCCCGCGCCTGCTTGACCAGGTCGTTGTTGGCCTCCTGCAGCAGGCTTTCGAAGAAGATCAGATGCTTGAGATCTCTCATCGGAAAACTCCCTCCATTCTACCTAGATACCGTAATTCTAGCAGAAAGCGCAAGAGCCGTCAATCAAAATTCCTAAAAGGCAAGGCTAACTTTTTGAATTCGTCGGTCAATATGCACAAAAAAAGGGGGCCCTCCTAACGGAGAGACCCCTTTTTAGATACTCACATAAAGGTACAAAGCAGGATCGGGAAGAACATCGCGGGAATGGAGTTCATCACCTTGATCTTGGTCAGCCCCAGCATGTTGAGGGACAGCGCCACGATCAGCAGCGATCCCACCGCCTTCATCTCGGCAATGACGATCTCTGTCAACACCGGCTCCAGCAGGGACGCGCACAGCGTGATCAAGCCCTGATACAGGAACACGGGGATCGCGGCGAGTCCCACGCCGAAGCCCATGGTGGAGGCGTAGACGACGGAGGACACCGCGTCGAGGATCGACTTGGCGTACAGCGTCGACTGGCTGCCGGTGAGACCGGCCTCCAGCGAGCCGACGATCGCCATCGCGCCCACACAGTAGAGCAGCGACGCGGTGACAAAGCCCTCGGACACGCGGCCGCGGAGGCCGTGTCTGGCAAAGCTCTTTTCGATCCGGTCGCCCAGCGCGTTCAACCGGTCGTCCAGCCGCAGCAGCTCGCCCACGATGGTGCCGAGCACCATCGAGACGATCATCACCAGCGTGTTCTCATCCGCCAGCATCCCGCTCACGCCGATGTAGAACACGCACAGCGCGACGCCCTTGATGACGGAGTCGGACAGATGCTCGGGGATCAGCTTTCCCAGCAGCAGGCCAAGGATGGTGCCGCCGAGAACGCCCAGACAGTTGACGAACGTACCGGTCAGCATACCCATCGGCTTAGCGGTCGATATACTTCATGCCGTCGAGCAGCTGGGTGTCGATGCCCTCGCTGAGGCTCTGCGCCCAGTCGTTCGCGAGCTTGGTCGCGGCCATCTGCTGCCAGTAGGCGGCGTCGTTGGCGCTGACGAAGTACATGACGTGATAGCCGTAGTCGGTCTGCACGATGCCGGTGTCGCCGGTCTGACGGGAGGCGTCGAAGCACCAGTCGTTAAAGGGCTTGACCATCTGACCGACGTAGACGTTCTCGTAGAGACCGCCCTCGTCGGCTTTGTCGGTGGAGTGCTCCTGCGCGAGCGCGGCAAAGGCCTCCTCGGTCTGCGCGCCCGCCTGATACTGGGCGAGGACGTCGTTCGCGGTCGCCTCGTCCTCGACGAGGATATGACGGACGTTCACGGCGTGGAAGTCGGCGCGCTCCTTGCCGTGGAACACCACGACCACGGAGCCCATGGAATAGCCGTAGTAGCTGTAATCCAGCACTGCGGAATCGCCGTCCTTGCGCGCGTCGTCATAGAGCCATTCGAGCATGTCGGAGCCGGTGCCGTAGAGCGTGGAGGTATTGGTATAGGTGCCGTCCGCGCCGGCGAGGGATTCCAGAGCGGCGCCCGCCTTGTACTGCGCGAGCGCATCCTCCGCCGCGGCCTTGGCGGCGGCGGAGCCGTCGTCAGCCTCCACGGCGGGGGTGGTCTCGGTGGCCTCGGCCGCCTCGGTGGCGTAGTTGGAGTTGGAGAACACCAGAGACTCATAGGAAACCATCGAGTAGGTGTTGGGATCCGCGTCGTAGGCGGCGTTCAGCTCGTCCTCGGAATAGTTCGCGGCATCGGCCTTGTAGTTGGTGTATGCCTCGGCAAGCGCCTGCGTGCGCAGGCTCTTTTCAAAGTCGCTGCGGGTCAGCAGACCGTTGAAGATCGCCTTGATATAGTTGCCGACGTCGTAGCCTTGGCTGGAAGCGGAGGCCTTGAGGGATTCCATCGTCTCGTTGACGGTGTCTTCCACCTCGCTGCCGCCGGTGAAACCGGCGTCCTTCGCCGCCTTGGCGGTGAGCTGCGCGGTGGCGAGATAGCGCACGCTCTGGTCGGCGAGATAGTCATACCAGGTGTCGTATTCCTCGCTGGCGGTGTATTCCTGCGTGCGCATGGAGGCGCTGTTGTCGAGCTCGGAGTCGCTGTTGAGCGCGTTGGCGCGGCCATTGTAATAATAGTAGGCAACGTCGGACACACTGTAGTTCTGGCCATTGACGCTGGCAGCGGCGGCCTTGCGCTGGAAGGTGCCGGAGTTCCACAGGAACAGAGCGACGACGGCGGCGACGAACAGCACCGCGCAGACGGTGAAAATGGCGGTGGTACGGCGGTTGGCCCGCTGCTCCTCGCGGGCCTTCATATCCTTGACGCTGACGAAATCAGCGCCGCGCTCCTGACGGGCTTTCTTTTCTCTGGATGCACTCATGTTGGTTTGTTACTTCCTCTCAATTTAATGGTTGTTTTTATTTCGTTCCGAAGATACGGTCGCCGGCGTCGCCGAGACCGGGTACGATGTAGCCGCGCTCGTTGAGCTTCTCGTCCACCGCGCCGCAGTAGATGTCCACGTCGGGGTGCTTCTCGCGGATGCAGCGGATGCCCTCGGGGGCGGCGACGAGCACCATCAGCTTGATGTGCTTGCAGCCGCGCTTCTTCATCTCGCTGATCGCCGCGTCCGCGCTGCCGCCGGTGGCGAGCATCGGGTCGACGACCATGATGTCGCGCTGCGCGATGTCCTGCGGCGTCTTGCAGAAGTAGACGTGGGGCTCGAGCGTCTCCTCGTCGCGGTACATGCCGATGTGCGCCACGCGCGCCGACGGGATCAGGCGCAGCACGCCGTCCACCAGACCGAGGCCTGCGCGGAGGATGGGCACGACGGCGATCTTCTTGCCCGCGAGCGTCGGCATCTCCGCGCCGCAGATCGGCGTTTCGATGTGCTTGGTAGTCAGCGGCAGATCGCGCGTCGCCTCATAGGTGATGAGCATACCGATCTCGGACACCAGCTCGCGGAAATCCTTGGTGCTGGTGTTCTTGTTGCGCATGATGGTCAGCTTGTGCGCAACCAGGGGGTGATCCATGACATGGACGTGTTCATCGTTCTGATACAGCATCTTTCGTTCCTCCGTTATTTATATTTGTTGGTTTGTTTCCCGTTCCAGTCTTGCCTTGCGCTCCCGCTCCGCCTGCGAAACGCGCAGGTACGCGATGGACAGCTCCTGCGCGGAGCAGGGCTCGGCTTCCGCCGCCGCGAGCGCCACGCCCACGGCGTCCTGATACCGCAGCGCGGCGGGGGCGATGGCGCAGTCCACGCCGTTTTGCGTCAGGTGATCGTACGCGAGCCTTGCGCCGTCGCCGAGGACGATCTTGCGGCGCGGATCGGTTCGCACCTCCGCCGTCAGCTCGTCGAGTCCGATGGCGCGGTCGTCGCAAAGGCGCTTGAGCGTTCCGTTTTGCGCTTCAAACAGCGCATTGTAGACTTGACTCCGCCGCGCGTCCATCGCGCAGATGAGCAGCGCGCCGTCCAGATGGGCGAGGTTCTGCGCCATGGCACAGAGCGTCGACACGCCCGCGCAGGGCTTGCCCTCCGCCCACGCGAGGCCCTTGAGCGCACTCACGCCGATGCGAAGCCCGGTAAACGAGCCCGGTCCGGCGGCGACCGCGAAGAGATCAATGGACGCCATCGGGATCTCCGCGTTATTGAGCATCGCGTCCACCATGGGCAGCAGCGTGCGGCTGTGGGTGAGGCCGGTGCATTGGAAGCTGCGCGCGAGCACCGCGCCGTCCTCGACCACCGCGCAGCTGACGCTCTTCGCAGAGGTTTCCAGCGCCAGTATCCTCATTCCTCCACCCCCGTGACCGTGATGATGCGTGTGTCGTCCGTTTCGCCGCGGGTGATGTCCACCGTGACGGCGTCCTCGGGCAGCGCGTCCGCGACGCGCTCGCTCCACTCCACGGCGCAGACGCCGCCGCGGGAGAGGTAGTCGTCCCAGCCGATGTCGTACAGCTCGTCCGACGAGCCTAAGCGGTACAGATCGAAATGAAACAGCGGCACGCCGCCCTCGTACTCGTTGACGATGGTGAACGTCGGGCTGGTGACCCGGCCTTTGCAGCCGAGGCCGCGGGCGAGCCCGCGGGTGAGCGCCGTCTTGCCCATACCGAGCGAGCCGGTGTAAGCCACCACGTCGCCGGGGCGCAGCCGCTGCGCGAGCCGTTCGCCGAAGGCTTCGGTATCGCTGACGCTGTGTGAGACAAACCGCATGCCGCAGCCTCCGTTTCCAATCTACTCTAAATGAACAGTATAACATGCGGGGAACGGTTTTACAATTCTTTTTTCATGCAACACTTCATAAAAAGTTCGGTTGTCAGACGACGGGATTCGTGTTATACTGCCAGAGGAAATTGGAAAAATGATGAAAGAGAGGGGGATGAGCACCATGCACCATCGCGGTACGGGCCTGTTTACGGATATGCTGCGCCAGTCGGACTGGGTGCTGTTTACGCTGTGCTCCACGGCGACGTTCTACGGCATGCTGCTCATCCTCAGCGCGACGCACACGGTCTACAACGGCACGCTCAAATATGTGGCGGTGCAGGGCGTGGGCTA
>CAMJGU010000006.1 GCA_946405325.1 uncultured Clostridia bacterium
ATCGACTGCCTGCTGACCTGCTTCCTGTTCTGCTTCATCGGCTTCTACAACGGCCTGGGGCACACGGGCTTCGTCATGGTGCAGGGCATCGCCGCGGCGTTCCTCATCCGCATCCCCGTGGCGCAGTACATGAGCGTCGCCACCGGACGGCTCTTTTACATCGGCCTTGCGGTGCCCTGCTCGACGATCGTGCAGATCACGGTCTGCTTCGCGTTTTACGCGTATCTTAAAAAGCGCGGGGGCGGCGTGCTGGCGTGAGCTCGCGTTTCACCGCAAAATCCATGCATGATTTTCTGTTGACAAAAATTGACAAAACCGGCGCGGTGTGCTAAACTAAATTATCCATAATAGCCAAATATCGCATGAGGGGGAACGAGCGTATGGAACAGACAATGGGCCTTTATGCGCAGCGGCGCGTGCTGGTCGTGGACGACGAGCTCATCAACCGCGAGGTGCTTGGCACGATCATTGGCGAGAATTACAAGGTGCTTTACGCCGAAAACGGCCGTCAGGCGCTGGGTATGATCCGCCGCAACCGCGATACGCTCTCGCTGGTGATGCTCGACCTCTACATGCCGGAAATGGACGGCTTTACCGTGCTGGAGACCATGCACGAGGACCCGGAGCTCTCCCGCATCCCGGTCATCGTCCTCACGGGCGAGCGCTCCGCGGAGCTGCGGAGCCTGGAGCTGGGCGCGGCGGATTTCCTGACCAAGCCCTACGATATGCCGGAGGTGATCCGCGCCCGCGTGAGCCGCATCATTGAGCTGAGCGAGGGTCGGAACATCATCAACGCCGCCGAAAAGGACGCGCTGACGGGGCTTTACTCCGCAAGCTTCTTTTTTGAGTATGCCCAGCAGCTGGAGAAATACCATCCCGATCAGGATATGGACGCCGTGGCGATCAACATTGACCGGTTCCATCTGGTCAACGAGCTCTACGGCCGCGAGTTCGGCGACCGCGCGCTGACGCTTCTGGGCCACGCCATCAAGGACTTCCTCTCCACCACCGACGGCATCGGCTGCCGTCAGGACGCGGATTCGTTCTTTGTCTACTGCCTGCACCGCGACAACTATGACGAGGTGCTCACGCAACTGGAGGAGGGCATCGACAGTCTGCTGCGCACGGTGCGTCTGCGTCTGCGCATCGGCGTGTACGCCAACCTTGACCGCAGCCTGGACGTATCTCGCCAGTTTGACCGCGCCAAGACCGCCTGCGCCATGCTGCGCGACGATTACAGCCGCTCGGTGCTGGTGTACGACAACGCGCTGTATCAGAACGAGGTCTTCACCGCGACGCTGCTCGGCGGCGTCCATCGCGCCATTCAGGATCATCAACTCAAGGTGTTCTATCAGCCGCAGTACGATATCCGCGACGGCGAGCCGACGCTCTGCTCGGCGGAGGCGCTGGTGCGCTGGGAGCATCCGGAGCTGGGCATGATCAGCCCGGGCAGCTTTCTGCCGCTGTTTGAGGAAAACGGCCTCATTCAGCTGGTCGACCACTACGTGCGCCATGAGGCGGCGCGTCAGATCAAGGAGTGGCAGGAGACCTACGGCAAGCGCTTCCCGCTGGCGGTGAACCTCTCCCGCTTCGATCTCTACGATCCGGCGCTGGTGGACGAGCTGCGGGGGCTGCTCGATGAGTTCGGCCTGACCGCCGACGATCTGCTGCTGGAGCTGACGGAGTCCGCCTACACCGTGGACGTGGAGCAGCTGGACGAGGCGGTGGACGCGCTGCGCTCCGCGGGCTTCCGCGTGGGCATGGACAACTTTGGCGCGGGCGGCTTCGCCCTCGGCGCGCTGTTCACGGTGCCCATCGACCAGCTCAAGGTGGATATGAAGTACGTCCGCTACATCTGGGACGCGGAGGCGCGGGAGCGCCTGATCCGCCTCATCATGGACGCGGCGGACTACCTCGGCATCGCCGTGGTGGCGGAGAGCGTGGAGACGGAGGAGGAGTGCGAGCTGCTGCGCAGCCTTGGCTGCGGCGTGGTGCAGGGTCGCTGCTTCTCGACGCCCGAAACGGCGGAGGAGTTCTCGGCGCACTTCCAAAACTGAACAGAGATCGGCACGAACGCCGCCCGAACGGGCGGCGTTTTTTCTTTGCATAAGCTCGTCCCCGGTTTCATACATTGGACTATCACAAAGGAGGGACGGGCTATGGAACGAGATCGGATCCGCCGCTACGAGCAGGCGGCGGAGCTGCTGCCGCCGCGTCTGCGGCGCTCGGCGTTGGAGCTGCCGGACACATATAAGGCGCAGGCGGAGGAGCTGCGCCTGCGCGTCGGCCTGCCGCTGACGGTACGGACGAGCGAGGGGGAGCGCTCCGTCGCACCCGCCGACCGGGACGCGTTGGTGACGGCGGAGGACTTGGAGCGCCTGATCGCGGGCGTCACCGAGTATTCGCGCTACGCCTCGGCGGAGGCGCTGCGGCAGGGATTTCTGAGCGTGCGCGGCGGGTTCCGCCTCGGCGTCTGCGGCACGGCTGTGCTGCGTGACGGCGCGGTGAGCAGCCTGAAGGACTTCTCCGGCCTCGCGCTGCGCATCGTCTGCGAGCGCATCGGATGCGGCGCGGAGATCGCGCCGCGGCTCTTCGACGCGGCGGGGCACATCCAAAGCACGCTGATCCTCTCGCCGCCCGGCGCGGGCAAGACGACGCTGTTGCGGGACTTGATCCGCTGCCTGTCGCTCGGCAGCGCGGAGCATCGGGCGCTGCGCGTCGCCGTCATCGACGAGCGCAGCGAGATCGCGGTGGCCTATCGGGGCAGGCCGCAGACGGAGCTGGGCAACCACACGGATGTGCTGGACGGCTGCCCCAAGGCGCTGGGGATCCCGATGGTGCTGCGCGCCATGACGCCGCAGGTGATCGCGGTCGATGAGATCGCGACCGCGGCGGACATCGAGGCAGTCTGCGCCGCGGCGAACTGCGGCGTCGCGCTGCTCGCGACGATCCACGCCTCTGGTGCCGAGGAACTGCGGCGCAAGCCGCTGTGGCGGGAGCTGCTGGCGGCGGAGGTGTTTTCGCGCGCGGTGGTCATCGGCTGTGACGGCGGGGTTCGGACCTATACGGTGGAGGACATCCCATGCTCCGATGGCTCGGCGCAGGACTGATCCTCGCCGCGGCGCTCTTGACGCGGCGGACGCTGCTGGCGACCGATCGTGCCGCGCAGCGGACGCGGCGCGCGCTGGCGGCGGCGTTTGAGACGATGGAATCGGAGGTGCGCGCGCTGCTGACGCCGCTGCCGACGTTGCTGCGCAGGTCGTATGGCGAGGGAGCGGACGCGTTTTTTGCGAATGTTGCGCGGGAATTGCATCGCGCCGACCTGCCCCAAGCGTGGCGTGCCGCGGCGGCGGAGCTGCCGCTGCCGCCGGAGGAGCGGGAGATCGTTGCACAGCTGGGCGCGCGGCTCACGGGCGACGAAGCCGCGGTCTGCGGCGCGTTGACGCTGGGCGCGTCACAGCTGCGCCGCGCCGCTGACGCCATAGAGGGACAGCGCGCGCAAAAGGAGCGATTGACCTCGACCCTCTGTCTCGGCACCGGTGCGCTGCTGGCGCTGATGCTGCTTTGAACAGGATTTTACACAGGGGAAGATACATGGATATTGATTTGGTGTTCCGCATTGCCGCCGTCGGCATCGTGGTGGCGGTGCTCAATCAACTGCTGATCCGCTCTGACCGCCCGGATCAGGCGATGCTGGTGAGCCTCGCGGGACTGGTGGCGACGATGATGCTGCTGGTACGGGAGATCAGCTCGCTGTTCGACCTCATCCGCTCGCTCTTTGGGTTTTCGTGATGGAGACGCTGTGCAAGGCGGTGGGGCTGTGCCTTGTGACGGCGGCGGGAGCGTCGCTGCTCAAGCGGGACGAGCCGGTGTTTGCACTGCTGCTGACGCTGGCGGCGGCATTGACCGGCGGTGTGCTGCTGCTGACCGCCGTTTCGGGCGCGGTAGAGCTGGGCGACGAGCTGATCGCGCTGACGGGGCTTTCCCCGACGCTCTTTACGCCGCTTCTGAAGGTGACCGCCGCGGCGCTCATCACCCGCGTCGCGTCGGCGCTCTGCGCCGACGCGGGACAGAGCGCACTGGCGCGGATGACCGAGACGGCGGGGGCGTTCTGCGCTCTCGGCTGTGCGCTGCCGCTGCTGCAAGCGGTGCTGGACCTGATCCGGGGGTGGCTATGAAACGGGCGTGCATGATGTTTGCCGCATTTTTGCTGCTGACCACCACGGCGTATGCGCTGCCCCTTGCCGAGACGCTGCCGGAGGGGCTGCGCGCGGCGGTGGAGGAGGATTCGCTCGCCGCTGGCGCGGCATGGCTCGCGCAGTCCGCGCGGGACGCTGCGGCGGAGCTGCTGCGCGACGGCGTGCGGGACGCGGCGCTGCTGACGCTGGCGGCGCTGCTCTGCGGCGCGGTGGAAGGGATCGCGGACACCGCGGGAGCGACGCGCTATGTGTCCTGGTGCGGCGTGCTGGTGCTGACGACGCTGGCGGCGGGCGACCTGCGCGCCCTGATCGGCCTTGGTGCGCGGACGGTGGACGAACTGGGGACGCTCTCCAAGCTTCTGCTGCCGACACTGGCGACCGCCATGGCGGCGGGCGGCTTTGTGTCCGCCGCCGGCGTCTGGCAGGTGACGACGCTGATGGTCTGCGAGGCGCTTACCAACGCCGTGGAGCGGCTGCTGCTGCCGCTGGTCTACTGCTACATCGCCGCGTCCGCGGCGGGCGCGATGCTGGAGGAAAGCCGGTTGGACTTACTGGCGGACGGCGTCAAAAAGCTCGTGACCGGCGGTTTGACCGCGCTGATCGTGGCATTCACCGGCTACCTTGCCCTCGCGGGGGTGCTGACCGGCTCCGCCGACCGCACGGCGGTCAAGGTGACAAAGCTGGCGGTGTCCGGCGCGATCCCCGTCGTGGGTGGTGTATTGTCCGAGCTGACGGAGAGCGTGCTGGCGGCGGCGGGTACGCTGCGCGGCACGGTGGGCGTCGTAGGCGTGCTGGCGATCGGCGCGGTGTGTCTCGTGCCGCTGCTGCGGCTGGGATTGCAGTTTCTGCTCTACAAGCTTGCGGCGTTCGCGGCGGGACTGGTGGGCACCAAGGCGCTGGGCGAGTATCTCGACCGGCTGGGCGGCGCGTTTGCGCTGGTGTTCGCCATGACGGCGACCTGTGCGCTCATTTTGTTGGTGGCGCTGCTGGTGGCGGCGACCATCGCGCTTTCATAGGAGGAACCCATGGAATTTGTTCAACAATGGCTGCTGGGCGTCGTCGCCTGTGCACTGCTCGTCAGCGTCAGCGCGCAGCTCTGCCCGGATGGGAGCATGCGCAGCGTGGTGCGGTTCACCGGCGGGCTGCTGCTCCTCTGCGCGATGCTGCGCCCGCTGACCACGGTGGAGCTTCCGGGCCTTGCCTGGAGCGGTGGCGCTTACCGCGAGGCGCTGGCGCAGGCATATATCGAACTGCGCGGCGCGGAGGAAAATGCGCTGTCAGACGGCATAGCCGCCGGACTTGCTTCATATATTGAGGACAAAGCCGGGAGCTTGGGCGCGGCGGTGCGCGCGACGGTCACGGTGGAAACGCGCGACGGCGTGCCCGTACCCGTGAGCGTGACGCTGCGGGGCGCGTACAGCGAGGCGCTGTCAAGTCTTGTGGAGCGGGATCTGGGCGTGAAAAAGGAGCATCAACAATGGATCGAGTCCTGAAACAGCTGGCGGGGAAGTACAAGTACGCCGTTGCCGTGGCGCTGCTCGGCGTGTGCCTGATGCTGCTGCCCCGGGGCGAGACAAAGCGGGAGACAGGCGCGCCGGATACGCGCGGCGCCGTCCAGTCGGAGATGGAGGCGACGCTCGCCGCCTTCGACGATGTGGGGCGGCTGCGGCTGATGCTGACCGGAGACGCCGCCGCGCAGCGATGGACGGGGGCGGTGATCGTCTGTGAGGGCGGCGAGAGCGCCGCGGTGCGCCTCAAACTGACGCAGGCAGTCCGCGCGCTGACCGGCCTGAGCGCCGACAAGATCGCCGTGATCAAAGGGAGGCCGTGAGATGAAGCTGCCGAAACAGTTGCCTAAAATTTTTGTATTTTTCAGGAGGGACAGGAACATGAACAAGCTGTGGAAACGAAACGCCGTGGTGGGCACGGTACTGGTGCTGGTCGTGGCGGCCATCGTGCTCAACGGCCGCTACGCCGAGAACGTGGAGGAGACCGGCAAGGTACTGGGTCAGGCGACCGAGGTCATCGCGCCGGAGACGGGCGGGGAAGAGACGGTCGAGAGCGCCGCGGCGCCCGAAGCCGTATCGTCCGACTACTTTGCCGCCGCGCGGCTCTCGCGCCAGCAGGCGCGTGACAGCGCGCTGGCGCTGCTGCAGGAGGCGGGCGCGGATGAAAACGCCGACGAGCAGGTCATGGGCGAGGTCACGCGCAGCATCGAGGCGATGGCGAGCAACACCATGTCCGAGGCGCAGATCGAGAACATGATCACCGCCAAGGGCTACACCGACTGCGTGGTGTTCCTCTCCGACGACAGCGCCAGCGTCGTCGTCGCCTCCAAGGACGACGGACTCCAGACCGAGGACGTGGCAAAGATCACCGACGTGGTCAAGCAGGAGACCGGTCTGCCGGTCAGCGCGATCAAGATTTTGGAGGTAAATTGACGGTTGTATTTTGGCGGGAAACATGGTAGAATACCCCTGTTGAGTATCAAATCAAGCAAGGAGTGTTTCCTATGGCTGAATATGTGACCCATGCCGAGGAGAACGGCAGCATCCATATCGCGGAGGACGTGGTCGCCGCCATCGTCACCGACGCGGTGAAGGAGATCGAGGGCGTCGGCGCCATGAGCCAGAACGTCACCGAGCAGCTCACCGGCAAGAAGGCGGCGCGCGGCGTGCGCGTGGAGCAGGTGGACGACGCGATCGTCATCGACCTCTACCTGATGGCGCGCTACGGCTACGAGATCCCGGCGCTCGCCCAGCAGGTGCAGAGCAAGGTCTCCGACGCGGTGGGCGGCATGACGGGCTTCCCGGTCAAGGAGGTCAACGTTCACGTCGGCGGCATCAGCTTCAACGAATAAAGAGATAAAGGGAACGTTTTATGACCCGTAATACCGCAAGAGAAATCGCCATGCATCTGGCGTACGAGCTGAGCTTCACCGACCTCTCTCCGGAGGAGATGGTGAACGAGCGGCTGACAAAAGAGACCTTTGAGACGCTCGCCGCCGAGGATGAATTGTACACTGCCCCGCCGGAGAAGGATCAGGCGGAGTACATCCGCGGCATCGTCGCGGGCGTGGCGGAGCACGCGCCGGAGCTGGACGGCTACATCGCGAAGTACGCCAGGGGTTGGCGCTTTGAGCGCATCCCGCTGGTGGCGGGCGCGATCATGCGCGTCGCCATGTACGAGGCGATGTACCGCGACGACATCGACGTGGGCATCGCCGTCAACGAGGCGGTGGAGATCGCCAAGAAGTACGAGACGCCGGAGACGGTGAAGTTCATCAACGGCATCCTGGGCAGCTTCGTCCGGGAGGAGCTTCAAAAGTGAATCACTCACAAAAAAGCGGCTCGGCCGCTTTTTTGATACGAAAGAGGGGAACTGCATGGAAGAGCAGCGGATGATCTTCAGCGTCTCCGAGGCGAACAACTTCATCAAGGCGCTGCTCGACCGTGTGCCGCAGTTACAGGATATCGCTGTGCGCGGCGAGATCTCCAACTACAAGCTGTACCCCTCGGGACACCACTATTTTTCCCTGAAGGACAACGAGGGCGCGATGCGCTGCGTCATGTTCAAGGGCAGCGCCGCCGCGCATCTGCGCTTCCGGCCGGAGAACGGCATGAAGGTCATTGCGTTCGGACGCATCTCGGTGTTCCCGCGCGACGGCGCGTATCAGCTTTATGTGACAGAGTTGAGCGCCGAGGGCGTGGGCGACCTGCATGTGGCGTTCGAGCAGTTAAAGGACAAGCTCTACAAAGAGGGCCTGTTTGATCCCGCGCACAAAAAGCCCCTGCCGCGCTATCCCGGGACCATCGCCATCATCACCTCGTCGGCGGGCGCGGCGGTGCATGACATGATCCGGATTCTGAACGCCCGCTGGCCGCTGACGAAGATCAAGCTGCTGCCCGTGCGGGTGCAGGGCGTCGAGGCGCCGCCGGAGATCGTGGGCGCGCTGCGCTACGCCAACCGGTGGAAGGTGGCGGACGTGATCATCACGGGTCGCGGCGGCGGCTCGATCGAGGACCTGTGGGCGTTCAACGACGAGCGTGTGGCGCGGGCGATCTACGACTCGGAGATACCGGTGATCTCCGCCGTGGGCCATGAGCCGGACGTCACCATCGCCGACTTCGTCGCGGACGCGCGGGCGTCCACGCCGTCCAACGCGGCGGAGATCGCCGTGCCGGATCAGAAGGAGCTGCGCCGCCGACTGGACGTGCTGGGAACGCGCATGGAGCAGAGCGAGCGCGCGCGGGTCGAGGCGCTGCAAAAGCGCCTGACCGAGCTTTCGCACAAGCGGGTGCTGACCGACCCGACGGCATTTATTGCGGACAAGCGGATGCTGCTGGATTATACACAGAAGAACCTTGCTTCCCTCGCGGAGAAGCAGATGGCGGAGCGGCAGCGCAAGTACGCGTCCCTCTGCGCGTCGCTGGACGCGCTCAGCCCGCTCAAGGTGCTCGGCCGCGGTTACGCGGTGGCGCGCGCGGCAGACGGGCAGATCCTCAAAAGCGCGGCGGACGCCGCGGTGGGCGACAAGATCGACCTGACGCTCGGCAGCGGCCGTCTCGGCTGCGTGGTCGAGACGCGGGAAACGGAGGAAAACCATGGCTAAGAAGAGCTTTGAAGAGAACATCGCGCGCTTGGAGGAGATCGTGGGCGCGCTGGAAAAGGGCGACGCCCAGCTGGCGGACTCCCTCAAGCTGTTTGAGGAGGGCACGAAGCTGGTGAACGAGTGCGGCAAGCTGCTGGACGAGGCGGAGCAAAAGGTGGTCAAGCTCTCCAAGGGCGCGGACGGCGCGCCGGTGGAGAGCGACTTCACCGGAGAGGCGGAAGGCAATGGACGCTAAGCGGTTTGCCGAGCGGTACGAGGAATACCGCGCCGCGGTGGAGACCTATCTGGACGGCTTGTTCACCGGCGACGTGCCATGGAAAACGCTGTACGATTCCATGCGCTACAGCGTGCTCTCCGGCGGCAAGCGCATCCGTCCGGTGTTGGCGCTGGAGGTGGCGCGGCTGGGCGGCATCCGCGACTGGCGCGACGCGCTGCCCTTTGCCTGCGCGCTGGAGCTGGTGCATACTTACTCGCTGATCCACGACGATCTGCCCTGCATGGACAACGACGAGCTGCGCCGCGGCAAGCCGACCAATCACGTTGTCTACGGCGAGACCATGGCGACGCTGGCGGGCGACGCCCTCCAGCCGGAGGCGTACCGCCTGATCGTGGAGGCGCCGCGTCTGGGCGCGAAGGCGAAGGCTGAGGCGGTGGCGGCGCTTGCGTGGGCGAGCGGCGCGAACGGCATGGTGGCGGGACAGGTGCTGGATCTGACGGACTTCGGCCGCGACGAAGCGTCGCTGCGGCTGCTGCACGACAAAAAGACCTGCATGATGATTAAGTGCGCGGCGGAGCTTGGCTGCGCGGCGTCCCGCGCGTCCCTCGCGGTGTGCGAGGCGACGCAGACCTATGCCGCGCATTTGGGGCTTGCGTTCCAGATCCAGGACGACCTGCTGGACGTGGTGGGGGACGAGAGCACCTTCGGCAAGCCCATCGGCTCGGACGCCGAGGAGGGCAAGACCACCTACGTCGATCTGCTCGGTGTCGACGGCTGCCGCGCGGAGGTGCGGCGGCTGACCGACGAGGCGATCGCGGCGCTCGATGGGATTGCGGATACGGATTTTCTCATCACACTGGCGCAAAATCTTGCAAAGAGAGACAAATAACGAATACGGCGGCCGACGGGAGTCGAGCCGCCGTTTTGCACAGAAAGAGGCGTGAAAACTTTCTATGAATATTCCATTGTATATATTGCATATTCAACCTTTATCGTATATAATATCAAACTGCTGAACAGCGGCGCAGTATCCTAGTCAGATCTGCCGTCTCCTAAGAAGGGCCTAAAAATCCTTTAAAGGGCACAACTGTGAAACCTTTGGTGCCTGCTTCTTACGCCCAGTTTGGGGTGGGTGCTGAAGGGAGGCTATGCCTTTCGTTACCGGAAGCTGAGCCTGCGGTCTCCGGGCGTCCCCTAATGGCATGGGGGATACGACCCTGTTTCCGTGGAGACCCGCTTGCGTGCCGGGCGTACTCCCTGATGGGTAAGCGACCCGGGTACGGAGCGGGCGATGAACCCGCGTTGCGGTGCTACCCGGCCTTTGCGCCGTGAACGCTGTGCGCGGAGTAGCCTGCCTTGAGTGGCGTCGGCGAATCGGAGAATACAACCGAATCCCCCGGCCAGGGGAGAGGGCGATCGCTCCGTGAAACCGGCGCTGCAAAAGAGGCTAAGAGACGGTTTGACTGTGGCGGAAATCGCCTAGGCTGTCCATTGGGGCAGGGCAGGGGTTACAGTGCGGACTAAGTGGCAATCGGGTACCGCGCGTCGGCGACGGCGCGGCACGGCCCTCAAAGGGGAACCACCTGACCGGCAACGGGAGGCGGGCCGCGGGGAAAGCCAACCCGACCAAAGCCGTAGGATTATCCTGCTTTGCTGCCGCTGTTTTGCTTCAAAAAAGAGGACGGTGTCCTCTTTTTTGAGAGAGCTTCGCTGCGCTTCCCGCGCGCCGATGGCGCACGGGCGCTTCGCGCAGAGTGTTTTTTCTGACGCGCATGTCGTCAGAAAAAACGATCAGATTCATTTCGCGCCTGCGGGCGCGAAAAAGGAGCAATCATGAAAAAAGAAGAGGCCAAGCCTCGAAGTTATTGGCATTGGGTCGTTCGCATCTTTCTCATGTCCGTGTTTCTCTCGGCGCTGTTGAGCTTCGCCTCCGGCGTCGTGCTGGAGGACGCGGGCTATGTGCTGGCGGTGGCGGTGCTGGTGGCATTTATCCTGCTGGGCATCGTGTTTGACGTGATCGGCGTCGCGGTGACGGCGGCGGACGCCAAGCCCTTTCACTCCATGGCGTCGCACCGGGAAAAGGGTGCGAAGGAGGCGCTGTATCTGCTCAAAAACGCGGAGAAGGTGTCCAGCTTCTGCAACGACGTGGTGGGCGACATCTGCGGCATCGTCAGCGGTTCCACCGCCGCGGTGATCGTGCTGCGCCTGCAATCGACTTTCAACACGAAAAATATCCTGATTTCGATCGCCGTGACGGCGCTCATCTCGGGTCTGACCATCGGCGGCAAGGCGATCGGCAAGCGTCTGGCGCTCAACCACAGCACCGACGTGGTGTACCGCACCGCCAAGGTGATGCGCCTTTTGCGCATTGGGAAAAAATGAGGGAAACGATTTGATTTTAGAACGCATCCATGGGCCTGCGGATGTCAAGGCGCTTGACCGCGCCGGGACGGAGCGGCTCTGTGAAGAATTGCATACATTCCTGCTGGAGAGCGTGGCGCAGACCGGCGGGCACCTTGCCTCCAACCTCGGCGCGGTGGAGCTGACGGTGGCGATCCACCGCGTGTTCGACACCTCCCGCGACCGTCTGGTGTTCGACGTGGGCCACCAGTGCTACGCCCACAAGGCGCTGACCGGACGCATGGAGCAGTTCCCGACGCTGCGGCAGTACGGCGGGCTGTCGGGCTTCCCCAAGCCCAACGAGAGCGTCCACGACGCCTTTGTGGCGGGCCACGCGTCCAACTCCGTCTCCGTGGCACTGGGCATGGCGCGGGCGCGGACGCTGCTGGGCGAGGACTATTCCGTGCTGGCGCTCATCGGCGACGGCGCGCTATCCGGTGGCCTTGCGTACGAGGGGCTCAACAACGCGGGCGCGTCGGGGGAGCCGCTGATCGTGATTTTGAACGACAACGGCATGTCCATTTCCCGCAACGTCGGCGCGATGAGCAAGCATTTGTCGCGCCTTCGCACCAAGCCGGCGTATTATGAGTTCAAAAAAGCCTACAACCGCGCGCTCGGCACCAATCAGGTGGGCCGGGCGGTGCGGACGTTCAACCATCAGATCAAAACCGGCATCAAAAACACCCTGCTGCCCAACGCCACGCTCTTTGAGGACATGGGCTTCACCTATGTCGGTCCCATCGACGGGCACAACGAGGAGCAGGTGGAAGAAGCGCTGCGCTGGGCGAAGGAGCTTGCCTGCCCGGTGCTGCTGCACGTGCGCACCGTCAAGGGCAAGGGCTACGCACCCGCGGAACGCGAGCCGGGCAAGTGGCACGGCGTGGGGCCGTTCGATGTGCTGACCGGCAAAATGAAGGAGAGCGGCGAGAGCTTTTCCTCTGTATTCGGCGATACGCTCTGCGAGCTTGCCGCCGAGGATCAGCGCGTCTGCGCCATCACGGCGGCGATGGAGGACGGTACGGGACTGACGGAGTTTGCCGCGCGCTATCCAAAGCGCTTCTTCGACGTCGGCATTGCGGAGGCGCAGGCGGCGGCGATGGCGGCGGGCATGGCGAAGCAGGGGCTGATCCCGGTATTCGCGGTGTACTCCACGTTTTTGCAGCGGGCGTATGACCAGCTCATTCACGATACGGCGCTGTCCAACCTGCATGTGGTGTTCGCCGTGGATCGCGCGGGCTTTGTCGGTGCGGACGGCGAGACGCACCACGGCATCTTTGACGCGACGTTTTTATCCGATATTCCCAACATGACGGTACTGTGTCCCGCGAGCTTCGCGGAGCTGCGCGCCATGCTGCGCCGCGCGGTGTTTGAGATCGACGG
>CAMJGU010000007.1 GCA_946405325.1 uncultured Clostridia bacterium
GTCATACGGTTGAGCATGTCGTGGACCTCGGTCAGCGCGCCTTCTGCCGTCTGGATGAGGCTGATGCCGTCCTTGGAGTTCTTGGTCGCGCCCTCGATGCCGGTGATCTGCGCGCGCATCTTCTCGGAGATCGCGAGGCCCGCCGCGTCATCACCGGCGCGGTTGATCTTGTAACCGGAAGACAGCTTTTCGAGGTTCTTTGCGAGGCTGCTGGAGTTGGCGTTGAAGTTGCGGTAGCTGTTCATCGCCGTGACGTTGTGCTGAATACGCATGATAATATCCTCCTTAAAAATTCTTCCGGACGATCCTTCGTCCGTGCTTATATGTCCCGTTTCTCCTCTCCGGCCGCGGGCCCTACGCCCGGAAAATGCGAAACGAGGGCCGATAGCAGAGTCTACTATCCGTCCTCATTTATTATATCGTCAAGTCTTACCGAAAATCAAGACCTTTTTCAAAAAATTTTTCAAAAATTTTCCAGAAAAACAGCAAAAAAGAACGGGCTTGCGCCCGTTCTTTTTTGCGTATTTGCGTTTGCGATGGATCGCTTAGCCAAGGAGCTGCAGCACGCCCTGGGGCAGCTGGTTCGCCTGCGCCAGCATCGCCTGCGCGGACTGGTTCAGGATGTTGTTCTTGGTGTAAGCCATCATCTCTTCGGCGACGTCGGTGTCGCGGATGAGGGACTCGGCGTTCTGGATGTTCTCGCGCTGGACGCCGAGGTTGTTGATGGTGTGGTCGAGGCGGTTCTGGAGAGCGCCCAGCGTACCACGGGTATCCGAGACGTTGTTGATCGCGGCTTTGATCTTGTTCAGCGCGTCGCTCGCGCCCTCCTGCGTGGAGATGTCCACGTCGCCCACGCCGATGGCGGCGGCGTGCATGTCGTTGACGGAGACGGTCAGCTTGTTGAAGCTGTCGCTGGTGTCGCCGATCTGGAGGCTCAGGCCCTTGCCCTCGGTGGCGGCCTTGTCGCCCACGCGGAAGATGCTCATCGTCCCCTTAAGCGTGTCACCGTCGTCGATCATGATCTTGTTCTGGCCAGCATCACCACCAACGAGCTGCTCAAATTTGACCTCGACGCCCGCCTTCTGGGAGATCTCGTGTGCGATCTGCTTGGCGCCGGCGTCGGTGACCCAGAAGCCCTTGGTGGCGTTGGCACCTTCGCCGTAGACCTCTTCCGTGCCGTCGTTCTGCATTTCGACCATGTCAAAGCCGCCAGCAGTTGCGTGGTCAGGGTGGGTTGTCGGCTCCTCAAGGCTGATGTAGTGGACGTCCTCACCCAGCGCGCTCAGATCCTGGTCATACTTACCGATGGCGAACTTGACGCCGTTGACCTCGAAGACCGCCTTGTTGGCGTTGCCCTTGCCGCTGTAGGCGCTGGCGTTGTACGCCACCAGCTTGCTGGCGTCGAAGCCCATCGCCTTGTCCTCGCCGGCAGTGGCAGCGACGCCGCTAGCCTCTGCCGTCTTGATGCCAACCGAGCTATCCTGGGCATTATCAAGGTTTAACTTGATATCAACGCTGGTAACGGTAACGCCCGCATCGCCTTTCTCACTCGTTGTAAATGTAATCTGCTGAACAGGGGGGTCGTCTTCTGTAGTCGCATCATTGGTAATCTCGAACTGTTCGCCAAGAGAGCTGTCTTTTGCCGCCTTGGCAAACGCTTCACGCAGTTCCCCTGCCGCCTGATTATCCGTAGTAAGGCTGGCGGTAGTGAAGCTTCCGTAAACCTTATCGTCTGCGCCAACAAGGTTGTAAGCCTCGCCTTCCTTCTTGACGGTCAGACTTACTTTTGTGCTAGTGCCGTCGCTGAGACCGACATTCAGCGAATACTCCGCTCCAACCATACCCTCAAGCGTATTTTTCGCCTTTGCAGTGGCGTCAGCGCCCGTTGTGCTCTGGGTAATACCCAAGGCGCCCAAAGATGCAACGCTCACCGCGGAGGTCGCGTCGATGACGTGCTGCTCGACTCTCGCGCCGGAGAGGGTGGAGACCTGCGCTTCCTTCGCGCCGCCCAGGGAGCCGTCCAGCAGCTTCAGGCCGTTGTAGTTCGTGGAGTCCGCAATGCGGTCGATCTCGGACTTCAGGGACTCAACTTCCTTCTGCAGCTGCTCGCGGTCCAGCTCGTCCTGATAGGTGCCGTTCGCGGACTGCTCGGCCAGGGTGGTCATACGGTTGAGCATGTCGTGGACCTCGGTCAGCGCGCCTTCTGCCGTCTGGATGAGGCTGATGCCGTCCTTGGAGTTCTTGGTCGCGCCCTCGATGCCGGTGATCTGCGCGCGCATCTTCTCGGAAATCGCGAGGCCCGCGGCGTCGTCGCCGGCGCGGTTGATCTTGTAACCGGAAGACAGCTTTTCAAGGTTCTTGCTGAGGTTGCTGGTGTTCGCGCTGAAGTTGCGATAAGAGTTCATCGCAGTAATGTTGTGCTGAATACGCATGGTAAAAATCCTCCTTAAAATATTACCGGACGATCCTTCGTCCGTGCTGGTTGCTGTCGTTTCTCCCCTCCGTCGGAGGGCCCTTCGTCGGGAGGGTCTGAAACGCGTCAGCCGTGGCGTTTGCCGTTGGCTTTCACTAGTTATATCGGGCGCCGCGGAAAAATATTAACCCCCGCCGACAAATTTTTTGCGCCATTCTTTCCTTGCAAATCCAGGCGAATGGGTATATAACACCATACGCGCTGACTTGATTCTGTTCCGGAGGTCTACCGCTGGCAGGCGGTCGATCGGAAAGAGGCACACGAATAACAAAAACGCGGGACGCTTTTGCGTCCCGCGTTTTGTTGGCTGCGTTCCGTCAGTCGGTGATGACAATGCTCGTGATGACCGGCTGCTCCTCGGGGAGAATGGTGCCGTTTCTGTCCACCGGCTTCGCGTCCTTCGCGATCTGCTCCACGATCTCGATGCCCTCGGTCACGCGGCCGAAGGCGGCGTACATGCCGTCGAGGTAGCGCGCGTCGTCCACCATGATGAAGAACTGGGAGCTGGCACTGTCGTAGGGCGTCGCCCGCGCCATGGAGATCGTGCCCTTGGTGTGGGAGATGTTGTTCTCCACGCCGTTCGCCGCGAACTCGCCCTTGATATGCTCGCTCGCCCCGCCGGTGCCGTTGCCCAGCGGGTCGCCGCCCTGGATCATGAAGCCGTCCATGATGCGGTGGAACGTCAGGCCGTCATAAAAGCCGTCCTGCGCCAGCTTGACGAAGTTTTCCACCGTGATCGGCGCGGTGGTCCCGTCCAGCTCCAGCCGGATGGTGCCGTAGTTCTCCACGGCGATCTCCGCGTGGCGCAGCCCCTCTTCCTGAAATGTGCCGGGCGCAGTCGCCGCGATCTCCGGCGTTTCGGCAGGCGCGATCTCCGGCGCCGTCTCGGCGGCGGGCGTCTCGGCGGCGGTCGTCTCAGCGGCGGGCGTCTCGGTGGCGGTCATTTCGGCGGCACCGCAGGCCGTCAGCAGCAGTGTCAGCGTCAGCGCCGACACGAAAAACAGCAATTTCTTTTTCACGGTCTTCTCCTTTGGTCATTCGAGTAAAGTGCCGCCATTCTATCACAGACCGCCGCGCGTTGCAAGCCGCGGCGCACTCCCTTGCGGATGGTCCGATACTGTGGTATAGTGCAGACAGATCACGAAAGGGGATAGATGCCATGGCCAATCAGAAGCCGTTCTCGGCGAAGGGTGGCACCAAGAAGGACTACAACAACTCACAGCAAACCCTGCTGTCCATTCTGGGCGTGCTCATGAAGCACGCGTCCAAGGATCACCCCATGTCCGTGCGGGAGATCCATAACAAGCTAAAAGAAAACGGGCCTTCCCTCAACACGCTGAGTCGCAATCTGCCCGCGGCGACGGAGCTGCTCGACGCGCTCAATCCCACCCAGACGCTGCACCAGGTGGGGCAGCCCGGTGCGCGGCACGTCTACATCCACGACGGCGAGGTGCATGTGGTGCTGGAGAACCCGGAGGGCCTTAAATACTGGAACGGCGATGTGGCAGCCGTCTTTGAGGTAAGCCCGCCCATCCCGCCCCGGTACTCCACCATCTCCAATCTGCTCAACAAGCACACACAGCTGCCGGGTTCGTTTGCCTCGCTGCCCATTCAGCTCAAGTGTGTCATGGCAAGCAAGAACAGTCGGGGCAAGGTCACTTACATTCCCTACCAGAACTGGGAGCATAACTACGAGGCCAGCAACGTTGAGCCGCCCCAGAACCAGCCGCGTTACTACTACCTCGAAAGTCCCCTGAGTCGGGGCGAATGGCGCATTCTGTCCGATATGGTGAAGGTGTACCCCTACATTAGCAGCAAACAGACCAATAAATTCCTCAGCGCGATCAGCCGCATGGCACCCGGCATCCGCACGGACCGGGCGGACAACCGGTACGCCTTTAAGCACGAGGAAAACAAAAAGTTCTTCTCGAACATTGAGCTGCTGGATTCCGCGATCTCTGCCCGGAAGCCTGTTACCATCCGGTACGGGAACTATGTGCTGGAGGAGAAGGACGGCGAATGGCTTCCGGCGCTGCGCCAGCGGGAGAACAAGAAGGACGAGTACAAGGTCTGGCGCATCGAACCCTATGCGCTGATGTGGTCCAACGGCTATTACTACCTCGTCGGCAAAAACATAGGGATGATGAATCTGCGCGTGGACCGTATCATTGACGTCACGGTTTTGCAGGACACCTTTGAGCTTCCCGCCGACTTTGACCCCTGCGCCTACCGCGACCGGTCTCCCGTCATGTATCCCGGCGATCCCACCCACATCAAGCTGCGCTGCAAAACGGAAATGGTCAACGTGCTGCTGGACTTCTTCGGCCCGCAGGCAAGGTTTGACAAGCCGCAGGGCGACTATACCTGCGTCCGGCTCAACGTGGCGAAATCGGGCGTCAAGCTCTTCGCCATGCAGTACGCCGGGCGCGTGGAAGTCCTGGAGCCCCAGGAGCTGCGCGACGAGATCAAAAATGACCTGCGTGCCGCGCTGGATCAATACGAAACCTGACTGGGCAAAAGGCACAGACCGCCGATGCGGTTTGTGCCTTTTGCTTTCAATATTTGGAGCGTCCGCTGTGATACCATGCTCCCAGCCCGAGCAAGGAGGGATCGTATGCCGGATCTGAACAACGTTTTTGATTCGCTGGATTTTGGTCTGGAGATCTTCAGCGCTCCCCGGGACGTACCGGCGGAGCTGCTGGCAGCGCTTGAGGATAAAAACTATCCGGCGGCCTACAGCGCTCTGCGGCGGCTGAACGAGCCACTCTCCGGCCGGATGGCAGGGGACTGCCTCTGCGCCGCGCTGGAGTGTACGCTTAAGCTGTTTTGCGCCCTGCTGGATCACTGCGCACCGGGGGAGTATGGTTCGATAACGAGCTGGAAGCTCCCGACAGGCGAGGGCTTTGTGGAGGTCAAGGGCAGCATTTTGACGCTGGCGGCCGCTATGGACAAAACGGCGCACATGAATGAACTGCTGGAGCGGGGCTGGGACGTGAACGCAAGCTCCCCCGCCTCGGTGCAGGCGCTGCGCGAGCATGATCCCTCGTTTTTCGACAGTAATGTTCCCGCCCATACCGCGGAAAGCCGCATGATCTGCGCGAAGGCGGAGCTCCACGAGGTGCACGGCACCAGCCTCATGTATGAGAAATGGCGCATCGAGCACCTCACGCCGCTGGCGGCGGCCATTGCCTGCGGCAGCGTTCGCGCCGTCTGGATGCTCATGATGGCTCCCGGCGTTGTGACGCTGAAGAGCAGCGCCGTCTGCCGCGCCGCGGTATTGTCGCTGCGCGCGAGCCTTTATAACCGGCGCTGCGTATGCACAGCGCTCGGTATGAAAAACCTCTCGCGCGATCCCGATCGGTTTGCCCGGACGCTGCTGGAGCAGTACGCCCTGATCCCCGCCGCCATTGCGGACCTCTGCTCCGTTCAGGAATTCGCGCAGCGGCTCAAGGGTGTCCCCTGCACCGCGCGGGAGCTTTGCGAGGCTGCGGAGGCTCTCGCGCACGGCGAAACCGCGCATGACGCAAAAAAGCTGCTCAAGCTGACGGAGATATGCCCCGCAGCCGGCGCCGAACAGCGGGTTCTGGACGCCGTGCTGTTCCGCGCCCACTCCCTCTCCCTCTCCGCCGACACGCAGAAGAAGCTGTTGGAGCGCTGGAAGCTCTTGTCCGGTGAAGTGCGTGACATCTCCGGGCTGGACACCGAATCGATCGCCATGCGCCTTGCCTTCGGATCATACAAAGAGCTGAGGGAGCAGCTGGCGCAATTGGGCGAGGGCGGTTCGCTTCGCGCTGACAAGAGCAGCGCTTGGCTCTCGGTCTGCGACAACAGCACGCAGTCCCTCACATACCTGCTGGAGCATGTCCGGTTTTATTCCGCCGCGCCGAACCGCGTCAGCACGCTGACGCATCTCATTCTGGAAAAGAAGGATCTCCGGCTCCTGCGCAAGGCCGTGAATGCCGGAGCGCTTGCCGACGAGCCGCGCGAAGCGCTGCTCGCCTGTCTGGAGTTCCACGATTGCCCTCCCTCGTTTCGCGCCTGCCTGCTCGCGATGCCGCGTGCGCACGCCGAGCCCGGCGGCGCTTCCTTCGCCATGCAGTGGGTCCGCGCCTCGGCGGAAGAGCGCCTCGCGCGCCTGCGGGAGATGTGGGAGACGCCGCTTGCGGAGGAGGAATGTGCCAGCCGCATACGCATCATCTCCGACTTCCTGCCGCAGCCCGATCACCCGCTGTGGTCGGACTCTGACAACTGGGGCAGCGTGGACGGTCTGGTGATGGACTCCACGCATGTCGCCGCCTGCTGCGGCAAAAATCCCGCCCTTCTGCGCGCCCTGCTTGCGGAGAACATTTCCCCTTTGGAGCGTGTGATGCTGCACTGGGAGAATACCCAGGAATGTCTGATGGGAACGCCCCTCTGCCTCGCCGCGGCGGCGGGACGCACCGAACAGGTGCGCGAGCTGCTGGAGCGGGGCATGGACCCAAACGAGAACGACGCCCCCCAGCGCTCTGTATTCATGTACGAGCCGTATGTCTTCGGCACAGTCGTGACGCCGCTGCACATGGCGCTGAAATACGGCCACCGTGAAACGGCGAAGCTGCTGGAGCGCTATGGCGGCATAAGCTTTCCCGCATAAGCCGACTTTTGTACGAAACGCAGCGGCACACGGAGTCTTTCCGTGTGCCGCTGACTTTCTCATATCCGGTCCTGATAAATCCACCGCAGTGCGTCGGGGAAAGTTGCGCGCCATGTGGCCGGAGAATGCGTACCGTCCGGGATCACGTGGAACTTGAGCCGCTCGCCGTCCATGCCCCGCGCAAGCAGCTCGTCCCGCATACGCAGGGCGCTGCGCATGGTGTCCGCCTTCGCGCTCATGCGCGTGGCGTCCTCCGTGCCGATGTCCATGTAGCAGTAGCGCAGGCGATCGAAACTCGCCTGCTCCGCCGTCTTTAGCAGCTCCGGCAGCCAGAGATTGAACGCAGGCCCGTGGAGCAGCAGCCGCCGGAACACGCCGCCATGGCGCATCGCGCCGTACATGGCGTTCAGCGCGCCGGAGGACATACCGCCGAGCGCCGTATCCGCCGCGTCGGTGGGATAATGTCCGTCCACCCACGGCTTCAGATCGTCCAGCACCCAGCGCAGCAGCGCCTCGCCGCGGCCGTGCACCAACGGCTCAAAGTCCGCGCCGTGGGTGTCAAAGGCTTTCGTATACGGCGCAAACTCCGCCGTACGCTGCCAGCGGTCCTTGGGCGGCTCGATCCCCACCACAAGCACCTCCGGCAGATACCCCGGGTGCGCGGCGTCATACGCCGGCAGGTCAAACCCCGCCGGTCCCGCTCGAAACACCACGTCTCCGTCGTAGAAATACAGCACGGGCAACGGACGCTCCGCGCCGCGCTCCGGCTGATAGATTTGAAAACTGATCTCGCGCCCCAGCTGCGGACTGGGGAGGCTGTGCCGTGTGACCATGGGCGTATCCTTTCTGCATGGCAGTTTGAATGGTTTGCCCCATTATAAGTCACAAAGCGGCAACACGCAACCGTTTTGCCCCGGCCTTACCGGTTCAGCAGCCAGACGCCGAAGTTCAGATACCCGGCAAAGAGCACCCACGCAAGGTACGGGATCTGCAGCAGCGCCGCGGGACGATCCACCCGGCGGAAGGTGAACGCCATCATCAAAATCAGCGCCCACAGGACGACCAGCCAGAGGAAGGCAAAGCCGAACGCCTGAAGGTTGAAGAAGATGATACTCCAGAAAAAGTTGAACGCCAGCTGCGCGAGGTATAGCCCCAGCCCCCGGGTGCGGGCGGCAGAGGCGGGCGTTTGATACACCCGCGCGGCGCTGACGCCCATCAGCGCGTAGAGGATCGTCCACGCGATGGGGAACACGAGCGCGGGCGGTGAGAGCGGCGGCTTGATGATGGAGTCGGCGTACAGCTTCGTGCCCTCCCGCGTCAAAAGCCCCGCGAGCGCGCCCACCGCCTCCGTGAAAATAATCCAAAATGCATAGGTCTTCCATGTGCTGTGCTTCATTGCAATCACCCATGGAAAGCCTATGCATTTCTTGTGAAAATATACGTTTGCCGCCCGCCGTCACTGCGCCGGGCTGTCGAAAATGAAGCGCTTGAGCGTGGCGTAGAGGTCGGTGGCGCTGGCGGGCTTCGCCATGTGCATGTTCATGCCCGCCTCGCGGGTCTGCCGCACGTCGCTCTCCGCGGCGTTCGCCGTTAGAGCGATGATGGGGACGGTCTTTGCGTCCTCGCGGGGCAGGGCGCGGATCGCGCGCGCCGCGTCGAAACCGTCCATCAGCGGCATGCGGAGATCCATCAAAACCGCGTCGTAGTGGTGCAGCGGCGAGCGCTCGAACATATCCAGCGCGACCTGTCCGTTTTCGGCGTGCTCGCACTCCACGTCCTCCATCTCGAGGAACGAGATCACGATCTCCGCGTTCATCGGGATGTCCTCCGCCACCAGAACGCGCTTGCCCGCCAGCGAGCGAGCGTTCTCCGGCGTCTCTGCCGTCGGCGGCTCCTCCGTCGTGAACGGCATCGGAACGGTGACGGTGAACGTGGAGCCCACGTACTTTTCGCTCGTCACGGTGATCGTGCCGCCCATCAGCTCCACGATGCCCTTCGCCGCGGCGAGGCTCAGGCCGCTGCCGCCGTAGCGGTTGGTGGAGCTGGAATCCTCCTGCGTAAACACGTCAAAGATGCTGGGGAGAAAGTTCTTGTCGATGCCAACGCCGGTGTCGCTGACCTCAAAGCGCAGCGTCCGGATCGCGCTCTCTTCGGAGACGCAATCCACGTTCAGACTCACCTTACCGGGCGCGTCCGTGAATTTGACGGCGTTATCCAGCAGGCGGATCAGAATCTGCTTGAGCTGCGTCTCGTCCCCGGCATAGCGTCCGCTCGCGTCAGAGGAAAGGGACACTTCATACGTTAAGCCCTTTTCGTCGCAGAGCGACTGGGCGATGGCGTTCACCTGCTCCAGCGCGCCCGTCAGCGGAAAGATCTCCTGCTTGAGCTTCAGCTTGCCGTTTTCAATGCTGTTGAGGTCCAGAATGTTGTTGATGAGCCCCAGCATGTGCCGGGCACTCAGGCCGATCTTCTCCAGCTGCCCGCGCGTTTCGGGCATGAGGTCGGGATTTTTCAGCGCGATGGCGTCCATGCCCAGGATCATGTTCATGGGCGTGCGCATCTCGTGGCTGATGGTGGCGAGGAGCGTGCTCTTGGCGCGGTTGGTCTCCTCCGCGGCTTTCAGCTCCGCCTCCATCATCTTCGTCTCGCTGTCCAGAATTCGCTGGGTAATGTTGCTCAAAAACTTGTACATAATAAAGACGAAGATGCTGCCGCCGAACAAGATGCCCGCCACGACCAGGTCCGGCTGGCCGAGGATGCCCACCGCCAGATAGCCCAGCAGGAAGAACACCAGCAACGCAATGGGAAGATACAAAATGCCGTAGTTCTGCTTCCACGACCGCAGCCGCTTGATGAAGCGCGCAAAGCGGACAAAGCCGTAGATGTTGTATATCATGATCGCGCTGCCGAGATATACCATGAGATAGATGATCCACCGGAACATAGGCGTCGTCCTCCGTTCGCAATGCGGTTGGCATGAGCTGTAACAGTCCTTGTTTATCATACCACAGTGCCGCAGGAGAATCAAGCGGCGCCCTGTTTCCGCTTGCAAGCATCGCGGCTTGTGGTATACTATGCTCCGTGATCCCATCGGGCGCTCGCGCCCGGAAAGGAGTTTTCATGGGTTTTACCATTGATGTCGGCGTCTCCGCCGCGGCGGTGTTTGCGCAGGGGCTGCTGAGCTTTTTCTCCCCCTGCGTGCTGCCGCTGCTGCCATTGTATCTGGGCTATCTCTCCGGCGGCGCGGCGCGGGGTCCCGACGAGAGCGGAACGCGCCGACAGGGGCGCGTGTTCCTCAACACGGTCTGTTTCGTGCTGGGCGTCAGCTTTGCCATTTTCCTGTTGGGCACGGGGCTGACGCTCGTAGGCGGCTTTTTCAGCGGGAACCGCATTTTGTTCGCCCGCATCGGCGGCTGCGTGATGATCCTCTTCGGCCTGTATCAGCTCGGCGTATTTGGAAATTCGCCGCTGATGAGCGCGGAGCGCCGGCTGCCGCTGCGGCTGGAAAGGCTCACCATGTCGCCGTGGACGGCGCTGCTGATGGGCTTTGTGTTCAGCTTCGCGTGGACGCCCTGCGTCGGGCCGATGCTCTCCGGCGTGCTGCTGATGGCGGCGAGCGCCACCTCGCGGCAGACGGGGTATCTGCTGCTCGGCGTCTACACGCTGGGCTTTTGCCTGCCGTTTCTCGCCCTCGGCCTTTTTACCACGTCGCTGCTCGAAAAGCTGCGCGCGCATCGGAATGTCGCGAAATACACCGTCAAGATCGGCGGCGCGCTGCTGATCCTGATGGGCGTGATGATGCTCACCGGCTGGATGAACAGCGTGACCGGCTATCTCTCCCGCGCCGCCGATACGCAATCCGCGGCCGCGGAGGAACCCGCGCCTGTGGAACAGAGCGCTCCCCAAGAACCCGCCGAGCCAACAGAGGAAGCTCCCGCCGAGCAGGCAGAGACAAGCACCGTCGCCGCGCCGGACTTCACGCTGACCGACCAGTACGGCGCCACGCACACGCTCTCCGACTACCGCGGCAAGGTGGTCTTCCTCAACTTCTGGGCGACGTGGTGCCCGCCCTGCCGCGCCGAGATGCCGGATATTCAGGCGCTCTATGAGACCTACGGCAGCGAAGAGGACAGCGAGGTGGTCATTCTCGCGGTCGCCACGCCGGGCGTGGGCGGCGAAGAGGACGAGGCGGGCGTGATCGCGTTTCTGGAGGAGAACGGCTACACCTATCCCGTGGTCATGGACCCGACGGGGCAGGTGCTATATGACTACGGCATCAGCGCGTTCCCGACCACGTTCATGATCGACGCGGACGGCAATGTGTTCGGCTACGTCCCCGGCGCCATGAGCGGCGAGATCATGCAGAGCATCATCGACCAGACCCTCGCGGGCGCGCGCGAGTGACGCGGATCACGCCGCAGGCTTCTGAACAGATCAAAGCCCACCAATCAGCCTTCCGTCTTGCGACGGGGCTC
>CAMJGU010000008.1 GCA_946405325.1 uncultured Clostridia bacterium
GCTCTACGGCCCGCAGGGGACGGGGCTGCTGCTCTGCGGCGCGGCGGCAAAGCCGATTTTCGAGGGCGGCACCAGCAGCGCGTCGCTCGCACAGGATATGCCAGACTTCCTGCCCGACCGTCTGGAGGCGGGCACGCACAATGTCCCCGGCATCGCGGGACTGGAGGCAGGGCTTCGCTTCGTGCGGGAAAAGACGCCGGAGCGCATTTTGCGCCACGAGCGCCGCCTGATCCGCCGCGCGGCGGAGGGACTGTCCCGCGTGAGCGGCGTCACGCCCTACGTCGCGGCGGACGAGCGGCGGCAGCTGGGCGTGCTGTCCTTCACCGTGGACGGAAGACCGCCCGAGGACGTGGCGGAGGCGCTGGCAAACCGCGGCGTCGCCGTGCGCGCGGGGCTGCACTGCGCGCCGCTGGCGCACCGCAGCGGCGGCACGGCGGAGGCGGGCACGGTGCGCGTGAGCGTGTCGGCGTTCGAGACGGACGCGGAGATCGACGGTTTCCTGCGCGCTTTGCGCGCGTCGCTGCATGCGTGACCGCTTGCACAAAGAACGCGCGAGATTTCATGGAAAATTCACAGCTCTCCCGGTTGCTTTTTTTCTGCGCTTATATTAGAATAAGACTACTTGTGAAAATAGGCGCACTATGAAATGGGAGAGACCGGATGGAAGTTGTGACGACGTTCTTTGAAGGCGCGCTGCGCTATATCGGCACGATCGCGATCAGCGACTGGCTGGATATCGTGCTGATGGCGCTGCTGCTCTACCGCGCGCTGCGGCTGGTGGGCCGCACCCGCGCGGCAAATTTGGGCCGGGTCGTGGTGTATTTTCTCATCGCGTTGGTGCTCAGCGACGTGCTGCACCTCAACAGCATCAACTTCATCCTGAAAAATATCCTGACCTGGGGCGTACTGGGCCTCATCATCCTGTTCCAGCCCGAGCTGCGCCGCCTGCTGGAGCAGGTGGGCTCGAGCAAGCTCGCGAGCTTTAACCCGTTTGCGCGCGTGCAGCAAAAGAGCGTCATCGAGACCGCCATCGCGCAGACCGTGGACGCCTGCGCCGACATGTCCGAGTCCCACACCGGCGTGCTGATGGTGTTCGAGCGCAAGACGCATCTGGACGAACAGGTGCGCAGCGGCACGGTGGTGGACGCGCAGGTGTCCAGCCAGCTTTTGAAGAACATCTTCTTCGTCAAGGCGGCGCTGCACGACGGCGCGGTCATCGTCCGCGACGGGCGCCTGCTCGCGGCGGGCTGCATCCTGCCGCTGACGCATAACGTGAACATCAGCCCCGACCTCGGCACCCGCCACCGCGCGGGCATCGGCATGAGCGAGAACTCCGACGCGGTGGTGGTCATCGTCTCCGAGGAGACCGGCGCGATCTCGGTCGCGACCGGCGGCATGCTCAAGCGCCACCTCACGCCGGCGACGCTGGAAAAGCTGCTGACCAACGAGCTGATCCCCGCCACGGAGGAGGAAGAGCCGCTGGAGAAGTTCCGCGTGCGTCTGCCGTGGCTGCGCAAGGGTGAAAAGGAGGCGAGCAGCGATGTCAATGAGTAACGGACGAAAAGCTCTCTACACCGTCATCTCCGTCGCCATCGCCTTTGCGCTGTGGTTCTATGTGAACAGCACGGCGGACGTGGACATCACGATCAGCGACATTCCGGTGGAGTTCTACAACGCCGAGACGGCGCTTGCGAACAAGGGTCTTGTCCTCATCGGCGGCGGCGACGCCACGGTAGATCTGGTGCTGACGATGCCCCGTGACATGGTCTATGGCTTTGACAGCGACCGCCTGCGTCTGGTGGCGGACTTGAGTTCCATCAACACCACCGGCACGCAGTCGCTGACCTACAACATCGCCTATCCGCCGGGGATCAACCCTAGTCAGGTGTCGGTCAAATCGCCGACGGTGCGCACGGTCTCCGTCCGCGTGGGCGAGCTGTACCGCAAGAACGACGTGGAGATCCGCGTCAACCTTGTGGGCAACGTGGCGGACGGCTACGTCGCCGGCCGCGTCCAGCTCCTGCCGAGCGTGCTGGAGGTCTGGGGCCAGCAGAGCGACGTGACCAACGTCAGCTACGCCATGGTGACGCTGAACATCGAAAACGCCCGCTCGACCATCGTCGAGCAGTTGGAATACGCCCTCTATGACTACGAGGATCAGCCCATCACGAGCGGCAGCATCCACGCCGCGAGCGACACGATCCAGGTGACCATGCCGGTCATCTCCGCCACGGACATTCCGCTGACGATCAACTTTGTCGAAGCGGACGGCGTCCGGCTGGAGAGCTTCGACTACACGCTCGACGTGCCCGCCGTGACGCTCTCCGGCGACGCCAACCAGATCGCGGCGCTCAAGGAGATCGTCCTCGGCGAGGTCACGCTTGCCGAGATCGAGGATACCGCGACCTTTACCTTTGCCATTCCCATCCCCGACGGCATGACCAACCTCAGCGGCGTGACCGAGGCGACGCTGACCATCACCAACCGCGACGTGGCGACGAAGTCCGTGGTCGTGACCAACTTCGATTACGAGAACTTCGGCGTCGAGGATCGCACGGTGGAGGTCGTCACCGGCTCGCTGACCGTGACGCTGCGCGGCGCCAAGACCATCCTCGAGAGCATCACGTCGCTGGACGTGACCGCGGTGGCGGACCTCTCCGGCGTCACCAACGCCAGCGGCACCTACACGGTGCCCGCCACGATCCGCGTGGCGAACGACCTCGACGTGGGCACGGTGCAGTCCCATCTGCTGACGGTGCGCATCGGCCTGCCGGAGGAGGAAACTGATACAGAACTGGAAACGGAAGAGGAAGCATGACACAGATCGCAACGGTTGACAAGCTGCGCCCGGACGGCCGGGCGGAGATCGTGGTGGCGCGGCAATCCGCCTGCGCCCACGACTGCCATGAGTGCGCCGGCTGCGGCGGCACGCCGACGCCCATCCGCGCGGTGGTGGACAACCCCGTGGGCGCGAAGGCGGGGGAGAAGGTCGTGGTGGAGAGCTCCACGCGGCAGGTCTTCGGTATCATCCTGCTGGTCTATTTGGTGCCGGTGGCGCTGTTCTTCCTCGCCTACTTCGCAACGTCCCCGCTCGGCAGCGAGGGACTGTCCATCGCGGCGTCGATCCTCGCGTTTTTCTGCGGCGTCGTGCCCGCGATCCTCTACGACCGGCGGGTGAAGCGAAGCGGCGGCATGCGCTTCACCATCGTCCGCACGTTCTGACGTGTTCGGCTATGTCCGACCCGCCGCGCAGCGTCTGGACGAGACGGAGCTGCAGCGCTTTCGGAGCGCCTACTGCGGACTTTGCCACACGCTGGGGCGGCGCTACGGCTTCGCGGCGCGGTGGCTGCTGAACTTCGACTTCACGCTGCTGGCGATCCTGCTCTCACTGGGCACAGCGGCGACGAGCCGCTGTCGACGCTGCGTCGCGCACCCCTGCCGCGGCTGCGAGGCGATGGACGCTTCGACGGCGTTGGACGCGGCGGCGGATCGCAGCGTGGTGCTCGCGTGGTGGCAGATCCAGGATCACATCGCCGATCACGGCTTTTGGAAAAGTATTCCCTACCGCCTCGCGGCGCTTTTGTACCGCGGCGCATACCGTAAAGCAAAAACGCTTGTCCCTTCCTTTGACGCCGCGGTGCAGCGGCACCTGCGGGACTTGGACGAGCGCGAGAGCGAGCACTGCGCGTCGCTGGACGCGGCGGCGGAGCCGTTCGCGGCGCTGCTTGCCGAGATCGCGGCGGCGGAGCCGGACGAGACGCGGCGGCGGATCTTCACGCAGCTGTTCTACCACCTAGGCCGCTGGATCTACCTCGTCGACGCGGCGGACGACTTCCGAGCCGACGCCAGAAGCGGCAATTACAACCCCCTGCGCTATCGCTATGCAATCGAAGGGGACACGCTTCCGGACGAGGTCAAGACCGCCGTCGGCGAGACGCTGGACGCCTCGATCCGCCAGATGGCGGGGGCGTACGCGCTGCTCGACGCGGGAGCGTGGACGGCGGTGCTCGACAGTATTTTTTACGACAGCCTTTACGGCATCGGCAAGGCGGTGCTCAGCGGCGTCTACCGAAAACAAAAACGGCGAATCCGAAGGACAAAAGAGGAACCGATATGACCGATCCCTACAAAGTCTTGAATATCGCGCCCACGGCCTCCGATGACGAAGTCAAGCACGCTTACCGCGAGCTGGCGCGCAAGTACCATCCGGACAACTACCACGACAATCCGCTGGCGGATCTTGCGCAGGAGAAGATGAAGGAGATCAACGAGGCGTACGAGCAGATCCAGAAGCAGCGTAAGTCGGGCGCGGCTTATACGGCCCAAGGCTCCGCGCAGAGTTACAGCTATGGCGGCAGCTCCTATAGTACCGCGTCGGCAAACCCCGTGATGCAGCGGGTGCGCATGGCGATCAACAACGGCGACATCTCCATGGCGGAACGGCTGCTGAACGAAGCGCCGGAGCACGACGCGGAGTGGAACTTCCTCATGGGCGTGGTCTGCTCCCGCCGCGGCTGGATGGACGACGCGAAGCGCTGTTTCGAGACCGCGTGCCGCATGGACCCCGGCAACGCGGAGTACCGGCAGGCGCTGCAAATGCTGCAAAACACCAACGCATACCGCCCGGCGGGCTATCACCGCGGCGGCACGATGTCTTATGACGACAGCTGCATGAGACTGTGTGCCGGGCTTGCGTGCTACAGCACCACCGGCTGCCCGATTTTCTTTTGCATATAAGGAGTTAACAAAATGGTCAAGAGCATGACCGGCTACGGCCGGGCGAGACAAACCCTGAACGGACGCGACATCACCGTGGAGGTGAAGAGCGTCAACAACCGCTACCTCGATACCACAGTCAAGCTGCCGCGCGCGTACATCTTCACCGAGGACGCCATCAAGCAGCGCGTGCAGAAGGCGGTCTCCCGCGGCAAGGTGGACGTGTTCGTGTCCATCGACGCCACCGGCGCGGACGAGGCGGTGGTCACCGTCAACGAGCCGCTGGCGAAGTCGTACTTAGAGGCGCTGCGCAAGATCAGCGCCCTCAATCCCAGCATGCTCCGCGGCGAGTACAGCGCCGTGGACGTGGCGCGGTTCCCGGATGTGCTGACCGTCACCAAGGCGGAAGAGGACCTGGAGAGCGTACAGCGCGACATCTGCGCTGTGGCGGACGAGGCGTTGGCAAACTACAACGCGATGCGCGCGGTGGAGGGCGAGAAGCTGGCGGCGGACATCGGCGCGCGGCTCACCACCATCGAGACGCTGACCGGCAAGGTGGAGGCGCGCTCGCCGGAGACGGTGCGCGAATACCGCGAAAAGCTCACCGCGCGGATGCAGGAGGTGCTGCAAAGCACCACCATCGAGGAGTCCCGCATCCTGACCGAGGCCGCCATCTACGCCGACAAGATCGCCGTGGACGAGGAGACGGTGCGGCTTCGGAGCCACGTTTCCCAGCTGCGCACGATGCTCACCTCCGACGAGCCCATGGGCCGCAAGATGGACTTCCTCATTCAGGAGGTCAACCGCGAGAGCAACACCTGCGGCTCGAAGTGCAACGACGTGGAGATCGCGCGCGTGGTCGTCGAGCTCAAGGCGGAGGTCGAGAAGATCCGCGAGCAGGTGCAGAACATCGAATAAATCGAATAAGAGGTACGTATGCAGCTCATCAACATAGGCTTTGGCAATCTGGTCTCCGCCGAGCGGATGCTCGCCGTCGTGTCGCCGGACTCCGCGCCCATCAAGCGGCTCATTTCCGAGTCCCGCGAGCGCGGCATGCTCATCGACGCGACCTACGGCCGCAAGACCGCGGCGGTATTCATCATGGACAGCGACCACGTGGTGCTCTCCGCCATCCCCGCGGCAAAGATCGCGGAGCGCATGGGCGTGGAGGTGCTGGGCGGTCTGGACGATATGGAGGATTGAAAAACATGCATCAGGGAAAGACTTTTATCATCTCCGGCCCCTCCGGCGTGGGCAAAAGCACCGTGCTCCACGAGCTGTTCAAGGGCCGTGACGACCTGTATTTCTCCATCTCCGCCACCACCCGCGAGCCGCGGGAGGGCGAGGAGGACGGCGTCCACTATCACTTCATCGACGTCAAGCACTTTCAGGAGCTGATCGAGGCGGACGCGCTGCTGGAGTACGCCGAATACGTCGGCAACTTCTACGGCACGCCGAAGAAGTACGTCGACAAGGCGATGAACGAGGGCAGGGACGTGATCCTCGATATCGAGGTGCAGGGCGCGCTGCAGGTGTGCACGAAGCGTCCGGAGACGGTGCGCATCTTCATCGCGCCGCCGTCGTGGGACGAGCTGGAGCGCCGCCTGAAGAGCCGCGGCACCGACAGCCCCGACAAGATCCAGAAGCGCCTGCTGCGCGCCAAGGCGGAGCTTCGCACCGCCGACGTGTACGATTACTTTGTCATCAACGACTCGGTGGAACGGGCCGTGCGCGAGATCAACGCCATTATGATCGCCGAGCACTGCAAGCCCGCCGACCGGATGAAAATATTGAGTGAATAACCCACATTTCAAGAAAGAAGGAACCCGATTATGATGCTTTATCCTGCTATGACCACGCTCAATAAGAACGTGCCCAACCGCTACCTGCTGGTCAACGTCGTCGCGCGCCGCGCACGCCAGATCGCCGAGGCCGCCGACGAGTCCGGCGAGCACCTGACCGAAAAGCCCGTCACCTCCGCCATCAACGAGGTCGCCGAGGGCAAGCTCAGCGCGAGCAACGTCGATATCTCCATCAAGCGTTGAAGCTGGCGCAGATCGCCGTTTCCGGCGTGCCCTACGCCGCCGATCGGCTCTATACCTATCTTGTTCCCGACGCGCTGACCGTGGATGCGGGCATGCGTGTCACGGTACCCTTCGGCCGTGGCAACCGCCGCAGCGAGGGCTTCGTGCTGGAGACCGCGGAGGGCGAGGCGGAGAAGGGCTATAAGCCCATCGCCGCGGTGCTGGACGAAGCGCCGCTGATGGACGGGGAGCTGCTGCGCCTCGTCCGCTGGATGAAGGCGCGGTACTTCTGCACCTACTACGACGCGATCCGCACGATCCTGCCCTCCGGCGTCTGGTTCCGGTACCGGGAGCTGTGGCGTCTCGCGGACGGTCTGGACGCCGATACGGCGCTCGCCGCCGTGGACGCGGACAGCGTGGAGGCGGTGCTGCTGCGGGAGATCGCGGCGGCGAAGAAGGGTGCGGAGACGGAGACGCTGGCGAAAACCGGCGGCGACGGCACGGCGAAAGCCCTCAAAGCCCTCAAGGACAAGGCGCTCGTCACGGTGGAGCAGACCGCCGCGCAGCACGTCAGCGACAAAACGCTGCGCATGGTGTCACTCGCCATGGAGCCGGAGGACGCGCTTGCCGCCGTGGAGAAGAAAAAAGCCTCCGCGTCCGTGCGCTGCGCGGTCGTGGAGCTTCTTTGCGCGCAGGGCACGCTGTCCTCGCCGGATATCTGCTACTACACCGGCGCGACCTCGCGAACGCTCAAGAGTCTCGAAAAGGATGGCATCGTGCGGCTGGACAAGCAGGAGGTGCTGCGCGTCCCGACGTACGCAAGCGCGGAGGACACGCAGCCCATCGTTTTGAGCGACGAGCAGCAAGCTGCTTTTGACGGCCTCGACGCGCTGCTGCGCGCGGGCGAGGCGAAGGCGGCGCTGCTCCACGGCGTCACCGCCAGCGGCAAGACGCAGGTGTACATCCGCCTCATCGAGGAGACGCTTGCGCGCGGCAGGACCGCGCTGCTGCTGGTGCCGGAGATCGCGCTCACGCCGCAGATGATGGCGAAATTCACCGCCCGCTTCGGCGATCAGGTGGCGATGCTCCACAGCGCGCTGCGCCTGACGGAGCGCTACGACCAGTGGAAGCGCATCCGCCGCGGCGACGTGAAGGTCGTGCTCGGCACGCGCTCGGCGGTGTTTGCGCCGCTCCGGAACCTCGGCATCATCATCATGGACGAGGAGCAGGAGGGGACGTATACCTCCGAAAACCCGCCCCGCTATCAGACGCGGGACGTGGCGCAGTTTCGCTGCGCCAAGCAGAACGCGCTGCTGCTCCTTGGCTCCGCGACGCCGACGGTGGAGACCTCGTACTACGCTCGCAATGGGCGCTATGAAGTATTTCACCTTGACAGGCGCTACAACGAGCAGAGTCTGCCCGACGTGACCATCGCGGACATGCGAAAGGAGTTGCGCGCGGGCAATGCGGGCGTTTTGAGTGCGCCGCTGCGCGCGGAGCTGGCGGCGAACCTCGACCGCGGCGAGCAGAGTATTTTGTTCATCAACCGCCGGGGCAGCGCGCGGATGCTGCTGTGTCCTTCGTGCGGCGCGGTGCCGGAGTGCCCGCGGTGCAGCGTGCCGCTGACGTATCACAGCGCCAACCGGCGCCTCATGTGCCACTACTGCGGCTTCTCCCGCCCGGCGTTCGATTATTGCCCGGACTGCGGCAGCCCCATGAAGCCCGTGGGCGCGGGGACGCAGAAGGTGGAAGCGGAGCTTGCGGAAGCCTTCCCTAGCGCGCGGGTGCTGCGTATGGACACCGACACCGTGGGCGCGACCCATGGGCATGAAAAACTGTTGCGGCAGTTTGAAGAAGAACGCGTCCCCATTCTCCTCGGCACCCAGATGGTCGCCAAGGGGCTGGATTTTGAAAACGTCACCTTAGTCGGCGTGCTGGCGGCAGACCTGTCGCTGTACGTGGACAGCTACCGTGCCGCGGAGCGGACGTTCAGCCTGATCTCGCAGGTGGTGGGCAGGGCCGGTCGCGGCAGCAAGCGCGGGCGCGCGGTCATCCAGACCTACACGCCCGACAACGACGTGATCCGCGCCGCCGCGGCGCAGGATTACGAAACGTTCTACCAGAGCGAGATCCGCATGCGAAAGCTCCGCCGCTATCCGCCGTTCGCCGACCTTGTCACGCTGACGGTCAGCGGCGCGGACGAGGGGCAGGTGCTGCGCGCGTGTCTGACGCTGCGCGACGCGCTGCGTCCGGAGATGGAAAAGCTCGACGCCGAGGTACTCGGCCCCGCGGGCGCGCCCATCGTCAAGGTCAACAACCGCTACCGCTACCGGCTCTTTCTGGCGGCGCAGAACACCCCGGCACTGCGAAAGTTGGTGTCGGATTACCTCATCGCGTTTGATAAACACAGGGAAAACCGCAGTCTCGACATTTTTGCCGACTGCAATGCGATAGAATGACCGCAGAGCGGTCATTCTAAACATCAAAAGCTGGCGTCACAACGGCGCTTTCGCGCCTGTGACGCAAAAGGAGATTTATTATGGCCATACGTAAGATTGTGGAGCGCGGCGACCCCGTGCTGGAAAAGGTCTGCCGCCCCGTGACCGAGTTCAACAAGCGGCTGCACATCCTGCTCGACGACATGGCGGAGACGCTGGAGGAAGCCGGCGGCGTCGGCCTTGCCGCGCCGCAGGTGGGTATCCTGCGCCGCGTGTGCATCGTCGAGGACAGCGAGGGCGAGATCATCGAGCTCATCAACCCCGAGATCATCGGCGAGGAGGGCGAACAGACGGGACTCGAGGGCTGCCTGAGCATTCCGGGCCGCTACGGCATCGTGACGCGCCCGTACAAGGTGCGCGTGCGCGCACAGGACCGCGACGGCGTGTTCTTCGAGATCGAGGACGAGGACATCACCGCCCGCTGCTTCTGCCACGAGATCGGCCATCTGGACGGCCACCTGTACACCGAGTACTGCGACCATCTGCTCACCGACGAGGAGCTGGACCAGTACATCAAGGATCACCCCGAGGAGTTTGAGGAGGACGAATGAGGATCGTCTTTATGGGCACCCCCGAGTTTGCCGTGGCGTCGCTGCGGCGGCTCAAGGAGGACGGACATGAGATCGTCGGCGTTTTCACCCAGCCGGACAAGCCCGGCAACCGCCGCAAGCTGACTGCACCGCCTGTGAAGGAATATGCCTTGTCGGAAAATCTGCCGGTTTTCCAGCCGGAATCCATGCGTGATCCGGAGGCGCTGGCGCTGCTGCGCTCGTTGGGGCCGGAGCTGACGGTGGTGGCGGCGTACGGGCAGATTTTGCCCGAGGACGTGCTGAACGTACCGCCGCTCGGCAGCGTCAACGTCCACGCCTCGGTGCTGCCGAAGTACCGCGGCGCGGCGCCCATCAACCGCGCCATTCTGGACGGCGAGACCGAGACCGGCGTCACGATCATGCACATGGCGAAGAAGCTGGACGCGGGGGATATCATCAGCGTCCGCACGACGCCCATCGACCCCGACGAGGACGCGGAGCAGCTCTTTGCCCGCCTCGCGGATCTGGGCGCGGCGCTTTTGAGCGAGACCATCCCGCACATCGCGGACGGCACCGCGGCGCGGACGCCGCAGGACGACGCGCGGTCCACCTACGCGCACATGCTCTCGCGGGAGCTGTCGCCCATCGACTGGAACAAAGACGCGGAAACCGTCGTCGATCAGGTGCGGGCGCTCATCCCGTGGCCCTGCGCGTCGATGACGCTCGACGGCAAGACCGCGAAGGTTTGGCACGCCGTGCGCGGCGGCAAGTCTTCTGACGCGCCTGGGACGCTCCGCGCAAGCAAGCGCGGCATCGAGTGCGCTTGCGGCGATGGCAAGAGCGTCGTCGTCACCGAACTACAGAGCGAGGGCGGCAAGCGCATGGCGGCGAGCGCGTGGCTCAACGGCAGACGCGTTGCGGCGGGGACGGTGCTATGAGCGCGAGAACCTCGGCGCTCCGCGTGCTGAATGCCTGCCGCCAAAACGGCGCGTGGGCGGACGCGGCTCTTGCGGCGGAGCTGGAACGGGAAACGCTCTCCGCGCCCGACGCGGCGCTCACGAGCCGCATCGTCTACGGCGTGCTGCAAACGCGCATGCTGCTGGACTATTATTTGAGCGCCTACTGTACGCAGCGGCTGGATCACTTGCAGCAGCCGCTGCCGGACATTCTGCGCATCGGCGCGTACCAGATCCTGTATCTCGACAAGGTGCCCGACCACGCCGC
>CAMJGU010000009.1 GCA_946405325.1 uncultured Clostridia bacterium
GCGCATCTCCATCAAGGACACCCGCGGCATCATCGACGCGATCCTGAACGGCGACGTGCTCAAGGCGCCCACCAAGAAGATCCCCATCTTCGACTTCGAGGTTCCCACCGAGCTGCCCGGCGTGGACAGTGCCATCCTCGACCCGCGCGATACCTACGCCAACGCTTCCGAGTGGGACGAGAAGGCGAAGGATCTCGCCGGCCGCTTCATCAAGAACTTCACCAAGTACACCGGCAACGACGCCGGCAAGGCGCTCGTCGCCGCAGGCCCGCACCTGTAAGCAAAAATTAGTTAGAGAGAGTTGCTATGCGTTTTCCGCCGCTTTTGCGGCGGAAAACGCATCAGCCATATTTTGCGATTGCCGCATAAGAGGCGAGCAAAATGGCGATCACCACAAAATTTGGGGAAAGGGCATCGCCCTTTCCAAGAAAATTTTGAAAGGAGCAAGCAGCATGGACAAGAAGTACGAGGCCCTGTTTACCCCCTGGAAGATCGGGGACGTGGAGATCAAGAACCGCATCGTCCAGCCCTCCATGGGCGGCACCTCCCTGTTTGGCTGGCTGGAGCCGTGCCACTTCGACAAGGAGGCGGCGTATCACATCCTCAACCGCGCCCAGAACAACGTCGGCCTCGTGCTGCCGGGCATGCAGTGCGTGCGCGACACCATGGGCATCCCCGGCCGCCACTGGCTCTATCAGAACAAGAAGATGTTCAAAGACCTCGCCGAGTGGCTGCCGGAGTTCCACAAGACCGGCGCGAAGCTGTTCATCCAACTTGCCGGCGGCTTCGGCCGCTCCATGGCCATCAATCAGATGATGGTGGACATGCTCAAAAATAAGGCCTTCGGCAAGATCGCCAGCGGCATCGTGGACGTGGACTACGCCTGCGCCTCGGCGTCCGAGACGCCGAACCGCTGGTATCCCGAGCTCAAGTCCCGTCCGCTCACCATTGAAGAAATCCAGGAGATGGTGGACGCCTTCGGCAAGACCGCGAAGCTACTGCGCGAGGCGGGCGTGGACGGCGTGGAGATCCACGCGGTGCACGAGGGCTATCTGCTCGACCAGTTCACCATCGCCAACATGAACTACCGCACCGACCAGTACGGCGGCAGCTTTGAAAACCGCTTCCGCTTCCCGGTCGAGATCGTGCAGGAGATCAAGAAGCAGTGCGGCAATGACTTCCCCGTGGCGCTGCGCTACTCGGTCGTGTCCAAGACCAAGGGCTTCGGTCAGGGTGCCGTGCCCGGCGAGGAATTCGAGGAATTCGGCCGCGACATGGCGGAGTCCGAGAAGGCGATCAAGTACCTCGGCGACATGGGTTACGACTTCTTCGACTGCGACAACGGCACCTACGACGCGTGGTACTGGGCGCATCCGCCGGTCTACATGGACCACAACTGCAACCTTGCGGACGTGGAGCACATCAAGCAGTTCACCGACAAGCCGGTGGCCTGCGCGGGCAAAATGGAGCCGGAGGTCGCCGCCGCGGAGATCGCCGCGGGCAAGCTCGACGCCGTCGCCATCGCGCGCCAGAACCTCGTCGACCCTGAGTGGATCAACAAAATCATTGATAACCGCGTCGAGGACATCAAGCCCTGCATCAACTGCCATAACGCCTGCTTCAGCTTCAACAAGTCCAAGGGAACGCCCAACATGCAGACGCTGGATGACTCCCTGCACCTCGCGCGCTGCGCGCTGACCCCGCCGACGATGCAGCACAACAAGTACAAGATCGTCCCCACCAGGCACCCGAAGAAGGTCGCCATCATCGGCGGCGGCATCGGCGGCATGGAGGCGGCGCTGGTGCTCAAAAAGCGCGGCCACACGCCGGTCATCTTCGAAAAGACCGACAAGCTCGGCGGCATGTATCTCTACGCCTCCGCCATGAGCTTCAAGGAGGCGGACAAGCAGCTGCTCCGTTGGTATGAGCGCGAGCTTCAGAAATACGACATCGAGGTGCGCTTCCACATGGAGATCAACGCGCCCGCCACGCTCAAACGCGAGTTTGACGAAGTCATCGTCTCCACCGGCGCAATGCCCAAGACGCTGCCCGTCCCAGGCTTCCACAAGACCATCAACTTCAAGCAGCTGCTGCTCAAGGAGGTCGACGCGGGCGACCGGATCGTGTTCTTCGGCGGCGGCCAGTCCTCCTGCGAGGCGGCGTATGAGATGGTGCTCCAGGGCAAGCACCCGATCATCGTCGAGTACGCCAACGACCTGATCGTCACTCCCGGCACCTGTCTCGCCAACGCCTCGTTCCTGCGCGAAATGCTGGCGTTCAAGAAGGTGCCCGTGTACCTCGAGCACACCATCACCGAGATCGGCGACGGCTACGTCATGGTCAAGCCCGCCAAGGGCGGCGACGCGTTCAGGATCGAGTGCGACAGCGTCGTGAACGGCATTGGCTTCGTACCCGCACCGGTAGCGGCAACGGACAAGAAGGTGCATCACATCGGCACCTGCGAGAAGTGGGGCAACCTGCGCGACGTTATTTGGGGCGCGTGGGATGTGTGCATGAAGATCTGATAGGAATAAAAAGGATTGGGATTTGCTTGGCAAGTCCCAATCCTTTTGTTATTTCAAAAAATATTTTTTGGAAGCTGACAAAAAGTCTTGCTTTCTTTCGCGTGCGATGTATAATAGTGCCAATCGTTCCGAGCAAACTCATACCGCTTATGGTCATGTTGAACAAAAGGAGGCTGTTCCATGAAAAACGCACAGGAAGCCCGCGTGGAAAACATCTATCAGCTCGAAGGCCGCGTCCCCATCTCCCGCGCGATCCCGTTCGGCTTACAGCACGTGCTGGCGATGTTCGTCGCCAACATCGCGCCGCTCATCATCATCGCGTCCGTCGCTGTGTACAACGGTCAGCCGTTCAGCGCGGTGGAGACCGCGCGGCTGCTGCAAAACTGCATGATCATCGCCGGCATCGGCACCCTGATCCAGCTCTACCCGATCTGGAAGATCGGCTCGGGCCTCCCCGTGGTCATGGGCCTGAGCTTCACGTTCCTCGCAGCGTGTCTCTCCACCGCGTCGCAGGACTACGGCATCATGGTCGGCGGCATCATCGTCGGCGGTATCTTTGAGGGCATTCTGGGCCTGACGGCGCAGTACTGGCGCAGGATCATCACGCCGCTGCTCTCGTCCTGCGTGGTCATCGCCATCGGGCTGAGCATCCTGAACGTCGGCGTGTCGTCCTTCGGCTCCTCGGGCGCATATCCGCTCGGCTCGTGGCAGAACCTGCTGGTCGCCACCATCACGCTGGCGGCAGCGCTGGTGTTCCACACCACCTTAAAGGGCGTCGCCAAGCAGCTCTACGTGCTCCTCGGCATGCTGGTGGGCTACGTGGTGTCCATCTTCTTCGGCATGGTGGACTTCGGCGTGATGGGCGACACCATCAAAGAGATGGGCGTCGTCGCCATTCCGCAGCTCTTCGCGTTCAAGCCGATCTTCAAGCCCGGCGCGATCCTCTCGTTCTGCCTGGTGTTCATCGTCTCCGCGGTGGAGACCATCGGCGACACCACCGCCACCTGCACCGGCGGCCTCGGCCGCGACATCACGGCAAAAGAGGTCTCCGGCTCGCTGTGCGTGGACGGCTTCGTTTCCGCCATCTCCGGCGGCGTGTTCGGCTGCTCGCCCATCACGTCGTTCAGCCAGAACGTCGGTCTCATCTCCATGACCCACGTCGTCAACCGCTTCTGCATCATGTTCGGCGCGCTGGCGATGATCCTCGGCGGCTTGTTCCCGCCCATCGGCGCGTTCTTCACGACGCTTCCCGACTGCGTGCTGGGCGGCTGCACGGTCATCATGTTCGGCTCGATCATGATGGCGGGCATCCACATGATGCTCGAAGCCGGCGTCAACAACCGCAACACGCTGATCGCCGCCACGTCCATCTGCCTCGGCGTGGGCGTGACGCAGGTGGACGGCTTCTTCGACAACCTCCCCGCCATCTTCGGGGACATCTTCGCCGGCAACATGGTCGCGGGTGTGTTCGTGGTCGGCCTCGTCATGGAGCTGTGCCTTCCGAAGGATCCCGCCCGCTACGAAGCGCGGCAGGAGGACATCAAGAAGTGATCTCCGGCAAAAAAGGTGCGGCGAAACGCCGCACCTTTTTCATTGCAGATAAAACGCGAACTCCTCCGCGATCAGCGTCTCGCTGTACGCGCGAAGCCGCTCGCAGTAGCGCTCGTAGGCATCGAGGATACGCCGCGCGTCCTCCGTCAGCGCCGCGCCGCCGCCGTTCTTGCCGCCGGTGCTGGAGTCCAGCAGCTTCACGCCCAGCCCCGCCTCGGCGTTTTTCATGATCGTCCACGCCTTGGAGTACGCCATCTCCATCGCCTGCGCCGCCGCGCGCAGGGAGTGAAGCTCGTCCACATGGCGCAGCAGCTCCGCGATCCCCGGGCCGAAGCACTTCTGATCGGTGAACAGCCGCGCCGACACCACTGCGTGCAGGTTCTTTTTCATGGCAGGCACCCCCTTTTCGGAATGGTGCTATTATATCCGATTTCCTGCCCCTTGTAAAGCGCGGTCAGGTCTGCTATAATCATCTTGATATTTCTGCAAGAATAACGAAGGTGTTGACATGAGAGAAAAGACGCCGCGGGTCGTGGTCACGTTCCACACGACCGCCGAGGCGATGGCGACGGAGCGGCTGTGCCGCGACAAGGGGATCGCAGGCAAGCTGATCTCCGCACCGCGGACGCTTTCCGCGGACTGCGGCATCGCGTGGAGCGGCCCCGCCGGGACCCGCGCGGCGCTGGAAGCGGCGCTGACGGCGGCGGCCATCGAATTCGCCGGCGTCCATGAACTGACGATATGAAGATTTCACCGCTATTGCACATCGGGCGCGGCGTGACCGCGCTCATCGGCGGCGGCGGCAAGACCACGCTGCTCTACACGCTCTCGGAGGAGCTCCGCAAAACCGGCAGCGTGGTACTCTGTACCTCCACGTACATCCGTGTGCCGGAGCAGTACCCGCTCGTCACCGGCGGCGCGGAGGAATTGCGCGACGCGCTCGAACGGCACGGCGCGGTCTGCGCCGGAACCCCCGCCGAGGACGGCAAGCTGACCGCTCCGCCGATTCCTTTCGAGGAATTGGCGCGGCTCGCGGACTATGTGCTGGTGGAGGCGGACGGCGCCAAGGGCCTGCCGCTCAAGATCCATGCCGCGCACGAGCCGGTAATCCCGGAGAACGCATCCCGTGTGGTACTGGTCGTCGGCGCGGACGGGTTCGGAAAGCCGCTCTCGCAGGTCTGCCACCGGGCAGTCGAGAATGTGATCGCCACGCCGGAGTGGCTGGCGCGGCACATCGCCGCCGAGGGCTTCGGCGACCGCGTTTATATTAACAAAGTCGAATCCGCCGAGGACTACGCCGCGGCGGAGGAGCTGGCGAAACGGCTCAGCTGCCCCGTGGTGGCGGGGAGCCTGCATCAGGGGGTGTATGTATGCTTACGTTGATCCGCGGCGCGGGCGACATCGCCAGCGGGATTGCCCTGCGGCTCTGGCGCAGCGGTATTCAGGTGGTGATGACCGAGATCGAGCGCCCCACCACCATCCGCCGCACGGTTGCGTTCTCCGACGCGGTGGTGAACGGCGAACAGATCGTCGAGGACGTGACCGCGCAGCGCGCGGACACCACCAAGGAAGCGTGGAAAATTCTGACGCGCGGCAGCATTCCCGTCCTCGTCGATCCTGACTGCGCCTGCCGCGACGCGATCCGGCCCGACGCGCTGGTGGACGCCGTCCTCGCCAAGCGCAACCTCGGCACCGCTATCACCGACGCGCCCATTGTGGTGGGCGTCGGTCCCGGCTTTACGGCGGGCGTCGACTGTCACGCGGTGGTGGAGACCATGCGCGGGCACACGCTGGGTCGGGTCATCTACGATGGCCCCGCGCTGCCCAACACCAACATCCCCGGCCTCATCGGCGGCTTCGCGGGCGAGCGGGTGCTCCGCGCCCCAGCGGATGGCGTTTTTCATGGCCTGCGCCGCATCGGCGATCTCGTTGAAGCGGGCGAAACCGTCGGCACCGTTGCGGGCGTTCCCATGACGGCGACGATCTCCGGCGTGCTGCGCGGGCTGCTGGCGGACGGCGTGACGGTGAAGAAAGGCTTAAAATCCGGCGACGTCGACCCCCGCGGCAAGGCGGAATACTGCCGCACCGCGTCGGATAAAGCCCTCGCCGTCGGCGGCGGGGTACTGGAAGCGATCTTACATTTTGAGGCGATGCATCATGGAAAATGAAGTGAAACTCACCAAGCTCGCAAAGTGCGCGGGCTGCGGCGCCAAGGTCGGCGCGGGCGTGCTGGCGCAGCTGCTGGGCGATATGAAGGTGCTGCGCGACCCCAACCTGCTCGTCGGCTTCGACAAGAGCGACGACGCCGCGGTTTACAAGGTATCGGACGAGCTGGCGCTGGTGCAGACGGTGGACTTCTTCCCGCCCATCCACGACGATCCCTACACCTTTGGGCAGATCGCCGCCACCAACGCGCTCTCCGACGTGTACGCCATGGGCGGCGAGCCGAAGCTGGCGCTGAACATCATGGCGGTGCCAAAGGACATGCCGTCCGACGCGGTACATGAGCTGCTGCGCGGCGGCTATGACAAGGCGTACGAGGCGGGCGCGATCATCGTCGGCGGCCACAGCATTTTAGACGAGGAACCGAAGTACGGCCTTGCCGTGACGGGCTTCGTCCACCCCGAAAAAGTGCTGACCAACAGCGGCGCGCAGCCCGGCGACGTGCTGCTGCTCACCAAGCCGCTCGGCATCGGCATCCTCACCACCGCCGCCAAGGTGGACATGACCTCGAAGGCATCCATGGATCTGGCGGTGCGCATGATGACGACGCTCAACAAATCCGCCCGCGACGCGATGGTCAAGTACCGCGTCCACGCCTGCACCGACGTGACCGGCTTCTCCCTCATGGGCCACGGCCTCGAAATGGCGCAGGGCAGCGACGCGGAGCTGCACCTCACCGTCGACGCCATCGACCTCATCGGCGAGGCGGTGGAGTTGGCGCGCCTCGGCGTGCTGCCGGAGGGCATGTACCGCAACCGCAGCTTTGCAGAACCCTATGTCGACCCCGGCGACGTGGAGCTGGCGCGGCAGGACGTGCTGTATGACCCACAGACGGCGGGCGGACTGCTCATCGCCGTCGCCCCCGCCGACGCGGACGCGCTGTACGCGGAGCTGCAGGGCGTCGTCCCCTCGGCGCAGCGCATCGGCACGGTGGAGGCGTACCGCGGCGGGAAGCGCATCTTCCTGCGCTGACAAGTCTCCCCGGCAAATTGCACAATAGGCTTGACTTCTCATGCGTTATCCTTTAGAATAAATAACGAAGATTTTTGAAAGGGAGCGAAACCTTATGTCCAAGAAAATCAACCCGCTGGTACTTATCTCCGGTCTCGCCGTCGGCGTTGCGGCATTGCTGCTCACCGCCCTCGGCAACCCCGCCAACATGGGCTTCTGCATCGCCTGCTTCATCCGCGACATCGCGGGCGCGACGCAGCTGCACACCGCGGCGCCGGTACAGTACTTCCGTCCCGAGATCGTCGGCCTGGTGCTCGGCTCGACCGTCATGGCACTCGCCACGAAGGAGTTCAAGCCCCGCGCCGGCTCCTCCCCCGCGACGCGCTTCATCGTCGGTGCGTTCGTGATGATCGGCGCGCTGGTGTTCCTCGGCTGCCCGCTGCGCATGGTCATCCGCATGGGCGGCGGCGACCTGAACGCCTTCGTCGGCCTGCTCGGCTTCTTCCTCGGCATCCTCATCGGCGTGTTCTTCCTCAAGAAGGGCTTCACGCTCAAGCGCACCTATGAGGTCACGAAAACCGAGGGCTTTGCCCTGCCGGGCCTGCTGGCGGTGCTGTTCGTCATCTTCCTCGCCGTGCCCGCGCTGTTTGTGTTCTCCGAATCCGGCCCCGGCTCCAAGCACGCCCCGATGTTCGTCTCCCTGCTCGTCGCCCTCGTGGTCGGCGCGCTGGCGCAGAAGTCCCGCCTGTGCATGGTGGGCGGTATGCGCGACGCGGTAATGTTCAAAGATTTCAACCTGCTCTCCGGCTTCGGCGCGATCTTCCTTACCGTGCTGCTCGGCAACATCGTTCTCGGCAAGTTCGGCGGCTTCTCCACCCTCTCCCAGCCCATCGCCCACTCCAGTGAGCTGTGGAACCTGCTGGGCATGGTACTCGTCGGCTGGGGCAGCGTGCTGCTCGGCGGCTGCCCGCTGCGCCAGCTCATCCTCGCGGGCGAGGGCAACGGCGACTCCGCCGTGACCGTGCTCGGCATGCTCGTCGGCGCGGCGTTCGCCCATAACTTCAAGCTCGCCGGCGGCGCGGACAGCGTCGTGGACGGCGTGTACAAGGTCGGCGGCATCGGCGCCAACGGCAAGGCCGCGGTGTGCATCGGCTTTGCGGTGCTGCTGGTCATTTCCCTGATGAACTGCTCGATGCTCAAGAAGGAGGCGAAATAAGATGATCGACGCCAGAGGTCAGAGCTGCCCGATCCCCGTGGTCATGGTGCAGCAGGAGGTCAACAAGAACCATCCCGGCGAGCTGCAGGTGCAGGTGGACGCCATGGTGTGCGTGGAGAACATCACGCGCTACGCCGCCTCGCAGGGCTACGCCGTCACGGTGAACGAAGCGAACGGCGAGTACACCCTGACGCTCAAAAAATGATCCTACGCTCCAAACGGGGAGCCGCGCAGCCGCGCGGCTCCCCGTTTTCGTTGTTCGTGTGGTAGTATCACGAAAAAGCCCGCAAGCCCTTGCTTTTTGGCGGCTTCATGGTATAATGAATAAAATTGTTTCGTATGCTGGAAAGATTTTTGTAAAAATTTTGCAAAAGGAGCGGCGTTATGGCGACATTTACCGTGAACGGCAAGACCGTCACCGTGGAAAAAAATCAGAAATTGATCCGTTTTCTGCGCGATACGCTGCACCTGACGAGCGTAAAGGACGGCTGCAGCGAGGGCGCGTGCGGCACCTGCACGGTGCTCATCGACGGCAAGCCCACCAAGGCCTGCGTCCCGCAGACGGACAAGCTGGAGGGCAAGAGCATCGTCACGGTCGAGGGTCTCTCCGACTGGGAAAAGGACGTGTTTACCTACGCCTTCGGCGAGGCGGGCGCGGTGCAGTGCGGCTTCTGCATCCCCGGCATGGTGATCTGCGCCAAGGGCCTCATCGACCAGAATCCCGATCCCACCCGCGAGGAGGCGGCGTTCGCCATCCGCGGCAACATCTGCCGCTGCACGGGCTACGTCAAGATCATCGACGGCATCCTGCTCGCGGCAAAGATCTTCCGTGACGGCAAGATCCCCGCGCCGTCCGCCGATGACTGGCAGGTGGGCTCCCGCGTCCACCGCATCGACGTGGCGGAGAAGGTGCAGGGCTACGGCAAGTACCCCGACGACATTTATGTGGACGGCATGTGCTACGGCAGCGCCGTGCGCGCCCAATACGCCCGCGCCCGCGTGCTGAGCATTGACACCGCCGAGGCGGAGGCTTTGCCCGGCGTGGTGTGCGTACTGACACAGAAGGACATCCCCGGCAAGGTCAACGTGGGCCACATCAAGAAGGATCAGCCGACGCTGATCGGCGTGGGCGAGATCACCCACTATCTGGGCGACGCCGTGGCGTTGGTCTGCGCGCGGGATCAGGAGACGCTTGACGCGGCGAAGAAGCTGGTCAAGGTCGAATACGAGGTTCTCCCCGCCGTCCACAACCCCACCGAGGCGGCGGCGCCCGACGCGCCGTTGGTCTTTGAAACCGACGAAAACAATGTGCAGGCGCACAAGCACGTCTCCCGCGGCAACGCGGATGAGGCGATCCAAAACAGCAAATACGTGCTCCATGAGCGCTTTGAGACGCCGTGGACGGAGCACGCGTTCCTCGAGCCCGAGTGCTGCGTGGCGCTGCCGCTCGACAACGGCGGCGTGAAGCTGCTGACCACCGACCAAAGCTCCCACACGACGCTGCATGAGTGCGCGTCGATGCTGGGCGTGGATTTTGACCACTGTCTGGTGGAAAATCAGCTCGTCGGCGGCGGCTTCGGCGGCAAGGAGGATATGTCGGTGCAGCACCACGCGGCGCTGATCGCCTACGTCGCCCGCGTGCCGGTGAAGGTCAAGCTGACGCGGCAGGAGTCGATCCTGATCCATCCCAAGCGCCATCCGTTCTGGATGGACTTCACCATGGGCTGCGACGAGAACGGCATCATTCAGGGCGTGAAGGCGCAGGTCGTGTCCGACACGGGCGCATTCGCGTCCCTCGGCGGGCCGGTGCTGGAGCGCGCGTGTACCCACGCCGCGGGGCCATACGCCTACGAAAACTTTGAGATCACCGGCGACGCCTACTATACCAACAACCCGCCCGCGGGCGCGTTCCGCGGCTTCGGCGTAACGCAGACCTGCTTCGCCACCGAGACGCTGCTCAACATGATGGCGGACAAGGTGGGCATTTCCCCATGGGAGATCCGCTACCGCAACGCCATCCGCCCCGGCGGCGTGCTGCCCAACGGGCAGATCGTCGGCGCGGAGACCGGCCTTGTGGAGACGCTGGAAGCGGTCAAGCCCTACTACGATGAAGCCGTCAAAAACGGCGACCCCGTGGGTCTTGCCTGTGCGATGAAGAACGCGGGCGTCGGCGTGGGTCTCCCCGACTGGGGCCGCGCGAAGCTGATCGTCGAGGACGACGCGAAGGTACATATCTACTCCGGCGCATCCTGCATCGGACAGGGTCTCGGCACGGTGCTGACGCAGATGGTGGTCACCAACGCGGGCGTCAAGCCCGATGACATCGTCTACGAGCGCAGCAACACCTGGATCGCGCCGGACTCCGGCGACACCTCCGGCTCCCGCCAGACGCTG
>CAMJGU010000010.1 GCA_946405325.1 uncultured Clostridia bacterium
CGGCTTCCTCCGCCTTGTTCTTGCCGGCGGCGCGGCCGACGCCCATGTGCGCGAGACCCGCGTCCTTCATGATCGCCTTCACGTCCGCAAAGTCCTGATTGATGAAGCCGGTCTGACGGATCAGGTCGGAAATGCTCTGCACCGCCTGCTTGAGCACGTCGTCCGCGATCTCAAAGGCGTTGGCAAAGGTGATCTTCTGATCGGTGGCGAATTTGAGGCGCTCGTTGGGGATGATCACCAGCGAGTCCACCTTGTCGCGCAGAGCCTCGATGCCCTGCTCCGCCTGCTGCATGCGGCGGCGGCCCTCAAAGCCGAAGGGCTTCGTCACCACGCCGACGGTCAGGATATCCGCCTCCCGGGCGATCTCCGCCACGATGGGCGCGCCGCCGGTACCGGTGCCGCCGCCCATACCGGCGGTGATGAACACCATGTCGGTGTCCTCGAGCGCCTTCGCGATCTGCGCGCGGCTTTCCTCTGCGCTCTTGCGGCCCACCTCGGGATCGGAACCGGCGCCCTGACCGTGGGTCAGCTTCTCGCCGATCTGGATCTTATAGGTGGCGCTCGACGCATTGAGCGCCTGCTTATCTGTGTTCACCGCGACGTAGTCCACACCGTCCGATCCGGAACGCACCATGCGGTTGACGACGTTGTTGCCGCCGCCGCCGACGCCGATCACCTTGATCTTGACGACGCTCTCCTGCCCGGTCTCCAATCCGAATGCCATACTTAGGTTCCTCCTACTGTCTCTTGTGCAATGCGGGCAGATTTTGGACAGTCCGCCACAACATAAAGTGCTTTATAACGTGTCTATTCTATTACGGTTTTTCGCCGGGGTCAATAGCAAGTTCAAAAATTATTCGGGAATAAAGCTGGCTTTGCCCTCGGTCATCAGGTCGATACGGCCCAGCTCGTTGTTTTCGAGGTAATCCACCACCGTTCTCAGGCTCTCCAGCTTATAGGAAACGTCGGCCGTCCAAGGCTGGCGCACCGTAAAGCGCCCCAGGTAGGCGAAGCTCAGCGCCGTGTCATCCCCGAGGTCGATCTGCCCGATCTTCTCCCGCATACCGCGCTTTTCGGACTCCTGCAGCAACGTCAGCACGACGCTCAGCCGATAGGCGGCCTCCTCGCCGAGATCCACGGTCTCGGTCACCCGCGGCTCGACCGGTTCCGCGCCGACGATCGTCGGGCAGCCCAGCGGCGGCGTTTCCACCGTCTCCAGCAGCTTGCCGCGGTCGCTGATGAGCCAGAGGCCGGTTTCGCTCTGGACCCCCGCGGCGGCCTTGCATTCGCTCACCTCGATGAGCAGCGTATCGGGCAGCTTGCGGTTGATCCGGATCGTCTCCACATAGGGCAGCTGCTCGAAGATTGCCTCTTTGACGTCAAATTTGTTGAGGAAGTAGAGATTTCCGCCGGTTTGCAGGCCCGATGCCGCCAGCACCTCCGCCTCCGAATACCGCTCGTTGCCGCTGACGGCAATATGATCCATACGGAAGAACAGCGCAGCCGCCCACAGCATCGCCGCCACGGCGACCACAAAGGCAAACAGCTTCAGGAGGAAGGCAAATCTCCCCCGTCTGCGCCTATGGTTGTGTCTCGTTCTTGCCATATTCTGTCCTCTCTTATGTACGCTAAGCCTCCCGGCGCTCGATCCGCGCGCCCAGGGCGGTCAGATCCCGTTCCATGCTTTCGTAGCCGCGGTCGATGTGCTCAAGCAGCGTGAGCCTCGTTTCGCCCTCGGCCTGCAATCCCGCCAGCACCAGCGCCGCGCCGCCGCGCAGGTCGGTGCATTTGACGCGCGCGCCGTGCAGCGTCCGGACGCCGCTGACCACCGCCACGCGCCCCGCCACGCGGACGTCCGCGCCCATGCGCGCCAGCTCGTCAACGTGCCGAAAGCGGTTTTCAAAGATGTTCTCCACAAACACGGTGCTGCCCGCGGAGCGGAGCAGCGCCGCCATCAGCGCGGGCTGCGCGTCCGTCGGAAAGCCCGGATAAGGCGCGGTGCGCACCGGGCGGATCGCCTTGAGTCGGCCGCTGCTCCTGAGCGTCACGGTCTCCTCCTCGCTCTGGAGCTCGCAGCCCGCCTCGCTCAGCGCCGCCGTCACGGTGGACAGCGCACGGTAATCCACGCCGTGCAGCCGGACTTCCCCGCCGCACTCCGCCGCCGCGCAGAGGTACGTCGCCTCCACGATGCGGTCGCCGATGACGCGGTGCGTGCCGCCGTGGAGCGGCCGTCTGCCCGCCACGGTGACGATGGAGCCGCCCGCGCCGCGCACCTCCGCGCCCATGGCGTTGAGGAAGTCCTGCAGCTCCGTGATCTCCGGCTCCCGCGCGGCGTTGTAGATGACCGTCGTGCCCTCCGCGCCGCAGGCGGCGAGGATGGCGTTCTCCGTCGCGCCGACGCTCGGCATCGGCAGCACGATCTCGGCGGCGGTCAGCGCCTTTGCCGTGCAGCGCAGCGTGCCGCCGCGCTCCTCGATCTCCGCGCCCAAGGCGCGCAGCGCCGCGAGGTGCATGTCGATGGGCCGCGGCCCCAGCTCGCAGCCTCCTGGGTAGGAGAGCATCGCCTCGCCCTGCCGCGCGAGGATCGCGCCGAGGAAGATCACCGACGAGCGCATCTCGCGCATCAGCGCGTCCGGCACCTCGTTACAATCCATGTGCGTCGTATTGACGATCAGCGTGCCGTCCTCCCAGCGCGTGCAGCAGCCCAAGTGCCGCAGGATCGCGATGGACGCGTCCACGTCGCTCAGGTGCGGGCAGTTTTCCACGCGGCACTCGCCCGCGCACACGATGGTCGCCGCCAGCACCGGCAGCACGCCGTTCTTGGAGCCTTGTATCGTCAGTTCACCGCAAAGGCGGTTGCCGCCTTCGACGAACAGTTCCTGCATCTCGTCTCCTCCACATACCATGGTTTTCAATCAACCCATAGTATGCAGGGGACACGATATGGGGTTCCGCTTGCGTTTTCGCCTCGGTTGTGGCAGAATAGGGATACTCTTATTCAAGGAGGCCTGCCCATGAAAGCGAAAAAGATTTGGAAGATCATTCTGTGCGTTTTTCTGGCGCTGGTGCTGGTCGTGGGCGGATATATCGCCTATGTGTTCATCGACTATCACCGGCTGCCGGATCATCAGGAACTGCCGGTCCATGTGCTCTACAAGGGCGGCGTCCTGCTCGACAACGACGAATATCCGTTGATTGAACCCGATACCGGGACGCAATACTGCATCGTCTCCTATAATATCGGCTTCGGCGCGTACAGCGACGACTACGGCTTCTTCATGGACGGCGGCACGGAGAGCCGCGCCCGCAGCGCAGAGGCGGTGCTTGCCAACATCGGCGGAGCTATGGACACGCTGGGCGCGTGCGCACCCGATCTCATGCTCATCCAGGAAGTCGACACCGACGGCACTCGCAGCTATCACATCGATGAATCCGAGCTGCTGCTCGAGGATTTGACGACGCACTTCGCCGAAACGGCGCTCTATTACGACTTTGCCGAGAATTACGACAGCCCGTACCTCATGTACCCGTTCTCCTCGCCGCACGGGGCGAACAAAGCGGGGATCATGACGTTCTCCGCCTTCCCCATCGATTCCGCGCTGCGCCGCAGCCTGCCCATCGAGACGGGCTTTACCAAGTTCCTCGACCTCGACCGCTGCTACAGCGTGAGCCGCATTCCCGTGGATGGCGGCGGCGAGCTGGTGCTCTACAACCTGCACCTCTCCGCCTACACCTCCGACGGCACCATCGCCACGGAGCAGCTGCGCATGCTGCTGGAGGACATGCAGGGCGAGTATGAAGCCGGCAACTGGTGTATCGCCGGCGGCGACTTCAACAAGGATCTTCTCGGCAATTCCGCCGACTACTTCGGCGCGAGCGACAAGGAGTACACCTGGGCGCAGCCCATCCCGCCGGAGACCTTCGACGGCATGGAGATCCAGCTCATCGCACCGCTGGACGAAACGAATCCCGTTCCCTCCTGCCGCAACGCCGACGGCCCGTATCACGCGGGACAGTACGTGCTGACGGTGGACGGCTTTCTCGTTTCACCGAATGTCTCCGTCAGCGAGGCGACGGTCGTCGACACGGGGTTCCGCTACAGCGATCATAACCCTGTTCGCATGGTTTTCACCTTAACAAACTCATAACGGTTTCATAGATCCGCTGCGTGGCGTCTCTCACTCCGAGGGACGCCATGTTTTTTGCCATTTCGGCGCGTTTGGCGTCGTCGTGCAGAATCCCCGCCGCGGCGGTGAAGAGCTGCTTGCCGTCTAGGCCGTCCTCGGCAAGCACCACCGCCGCGCCGTGGTCGCCGAGCAGGTTCGCGTTTTTCTCCTGATGGTGGTTCGTCACGTTGGGCGACGGCACCAGAATCGCGGGCACGCCCAGCGCCGTCAGCTCCGCGAGCGTTGACGCGCCCGCGCGGGAGAGCACCAGATCGGCGGCGCGCATGACGTCCGCCATGTCGTAGATATATTCCCGCACGTCGAGGCTCGGATGCGCCGCAAGGTCGACGCCGCGTTCCCGGAGCTCGCCTTGCATCGCGCTCCACGAGATCGAGCCGACGCCGTGGATGTGATGGAACGGCTCATGCGCCGATTCCAGCGCAAGGAATTCCGCCATCATGCGGTTCATCTGTCCCGCGCCGAGACTGCCCCAGAAGGACACGACCAACGGCCGTCCGTCGTCGACGCCCAGCTTGCGCTTGGCCTCGTCTTTCGTATGCGTGAAGAAGTCGCCGCGCACCGGCGTGCCGGTGACGACCACCTTATCCGGATGCTTATAGTGCTGTCGGCAGTCCTCGAAGCCCACCATGATCCGCTCGGCATAGGGTTCCAGCTGCTTGGTGGTGAGGCCGGGGATGGCGTTGGACTCATGCACCGCCGTGGGAACGCCGCGCTTCGCGCCGTAGCGCACGATGGGATAGCTGGCGTAGCCGCCGGTGCCGACGATCAAGTCTGGCTTGAAATCGTCCAATATCGCGTTCGCCTCCCGCTCGGCAAAGAGCAGATTGCGGACGGAGACAAGGTTATGCCGGATGGCCTTGGGCTTGAACGAGCGCCAGAAGCTGGAGACGTTGACCGTGCGGAACGGGTATTCCGTGTGCGCGATCAGATCGCGCTCCAATCCGCGCTCCGCGCCGACGAAGAGGATCTCCGTCGATGGGTCCTGTTCCCTCATGTAACCCGCCAGAGCCAGTGCGGGATTGACGTGTCCCGCCGTGCCGCCGCAGGTAAAGATCACTCTCATAGCCGCCCTCCTAATTCGCGGGCATCTGGCGGGACACGCTCAAAACCAAACCCATTTCCGCCAGCTGAATGACCAGCGCCGTGCCGCCGTAGCTGAAAAACGGCAGTGAAATGCCGGTGTTGGGGATCAGATTCGTCACCACCGCGATGTTGAGGAACACCTGCAGCGCCACCTGCGTCGTGACGCCCACCGCCAGCAGCGCGCCGAAGCGGTCGCGGGCGTGGAGGGCGATCCAGTAGCCGCGGATGATGAGCAGGGCGAACAGCGCCATGATCAGCGTCGCGCCGATGAGACCCAACTCCTCGCAGATGATGGCAAAGATGAAGTCGTTGTGCCGCTCGGGCAGGTACATGAACTTCTGGCGGCTCTTGCCGAGACCCACGCCCAGCAGTCCGCCCGAGCCGATGGCAAGCAGGCTCTGGCGCATCTGATAGCCCGCGTCCCGCATCAGCTCCGGATCGTTGGTGAGCGGGTCGCGCCAGATGGTGATGCGCTTGGCGTTGTAGCCGATCTTGCCGGAGAGGTACGCCCAGACGCCCGCCGCCGCGACGCCGATGCCCGCGCCGACCCACACGGTCTTGATGCCGCCGACGAACATCATCACCGCACCGATGCCGAGGATCAGCACCGTGCCGGAGAGGTGCGGCTCTTTGATCATCAGCGCCGCAATGATGCCCAAAATCACGGCGTAGGGCAGGATGCCCTCCTTGAACGTGCGCATTTTTCCCTTTTTCATGGAAATGCTCTCCGCAAAGTACAGGATCACGCCAACCTTGGCAATCTCCGAAGGTTGAAACGTGAACAGCGTACCGAAGCCCAGCCAGCGGGTCGCGCCATTGACCGTACGCCCCACGCCGGGCACCAGCACCAGGATCAGCAGAAAGACCGCGATGCCCAGCACATACTTGCCCACCACGCGATAACGCGCGTAGTTGATGCGCCCGATCAGCAGCATCGCCACGATGCCGCCGAGGGCAAAGATGCCCTGACGGATCAGATAGTAGGCGGGGTTCTCCCCCTCGTAGTACGCCATGGGGAAGCTCGCGGAGAACAGCATGATAAGACCCACGCCTGTGAGCAGCAGCGTCAGCAGGAGGAACGGCACGTCCAGCGGTCCGCGGCCGGCTTCGCGCGCGACGTCTTCCACCGCTCTGCGGTGCTCGCGCTCCTGTTGGCGCAGCGCGCGTTCTTCTCTGGTCATACGCGGATCCCCCCTTTCCGGAAGAGTTTACTGAAAATCAAAAATGATAGCGCTCCAGCACGCCCAGCGCCGCGGCAAAGCAGCCCAGCGCGCTCACCAGCGTGAACACCGCGACGAGCTTGACCTCGCTCCAGCCGCAGAGCTCAAAGTGGTGGTGCAGCGGCGCCATCTTAAAGAGGCGCTTGCCGTGGGTCAGCTTGAAATAGCCGACCTGCAAAATGTCCGACATCGTCTCGCAGATGTAGACGAAGCCCACCGGGATCAGAACGAGCGGCATATCATAGGCAAACGCCAGCGCCGCCACCGTACCGCCGAGGAACAGCGAGCCCGTGTCGCCCATGAACACCTTGGCGGGGTGGAAGTTATAAATGAGGAAGCCCAAAAGTCCCCCCACCAGCGCGCCGGAGTATACGCCGAGCTGGTGAAGTCCCGGCCACCACGCCGCGACCACCGTGAAAAAGAGGCCCACCGGCACCGTCACGCTCGCGGCAAGACCGTCGATGCCGTCGGTGATGTTGACGGCGTTCACCGTACCGACGATGACGAACGCGGAGAAAATCATATAGACCGGCCAGCTCATCACGAGGTGCGTCTGGAAAAACGGGATATACAGGTTCGGCGTCAGCATGCCCTCATAGCGCATCAGCGTGAGGAATGCCACCGCCGCGGCGAGCTGGAGGGCGAACTTTTGCAGTGCCGTGAGGCCGAGGTTGCGGTGGTGGACGACCTTTTCAAAGTCGTCCAGAAAGCCGATGATACCGAAGATCGCGGCAAAGCCGAACACGTAGAGATGCTTGAAGTCGCCATGCAGCATCCCCTGCCAGCCGCAGATCACAATGGACGCGAGAATGCCCGCAATGAACATCAGTCCGCCCATGGTGGGCGTGCCCGCCTTGGCGTTGTGCCAGGTCGGGCCGTCCTCACGGATCTCCTGTCCCGCTTTGAGGCGGCGGAGCCACGGGATCAGAAACCGTCCCGCGATCGCCGTAACGGCAAAGCTCAAAATGGCTGCAAGTGCTGTCAACATGTTGATTTCTCCTTCGTTCAAGGTATTTCCACACAACGTCGCGCTCATCGAGCGCGGTCTTTTTGTCTCCGATGATCTGGTAGGTCTCGTGACCCTTGCCCGCGAGCAGGATCACGTCGCCGCGGCGCGCGTGGTCGAGGGCGTAGGCGATCGCCTCGCGTCTGTCCTCGATCACCGCAAAGGGCGTTTTGCTGCCGCGCATGCCCTCCAGCACGTCATGCAGGATCGCATAGGGCGATTCGGTGCGCGGATTGTCGCTGGTGAGCACCACGAAATCCGAAAGCATCGCGGCGAGGCGGCCCATCTGGGCGCGCTTGCCGCGGTCCCGGTCGCCGCCGCAGCCGAACACCAGCACCACGCGGCGCTCGGCGAAGCCGCAGACGGTTTCCAGGATGTTTTTCAGCCCGTCCGGGGTATGGGCGTAGTCGATGATGACCGTGTATTCCTCCCCCGTCGGCACCACCTCGCAGCGCCCGCGCACGCCCGTGCAGTGGGGCAGCGCCCACGCCGCCGTCTCCAGCGGCACGCCGAGCAGCGTCAGCGCGGTCAGCGCGCCGAGGGCGTTGTAGAGGGAAAACTCGCCGGGGATCGGCAGCTCCGTCGCGTAGTGCTCCTCCTCGTCGGAGACGGTGAAGCGCACGCGGTCGTTTTCATAGCGGGGGTGCCAGCCCACGACGTCGTTGGTCATGTTCTGGCCAAAGGTGCGATACGGGCAATCCGCGCCGTCCAGGATCCGCGCCGCCCACTTGCTGTCGCCGTTGATCGCAGCGGCGCGGCACTGGCGGAACAGCCGCGCCTTGGCGGCGCAGTAGTTTTCCATCGTACCGTGGTAGTCCAGATGATCGCGGGTCAGATTCGTAAACACGCCCACGGCGAAGTCGATCGCCGCGGTGCGCTGCTGATCCAGCGCGTGGGAGGAGACCTCCATCACCACGTGGGTGCAGCCCGCCGCCGCCATTTTTGCCAAAAGCGCCTGCAGCTCCAGCGCCCCGGGCGTCGTGCGCTCGGCCGGATAGCTCTCGTCGCCGATCAGATTCTGGTTGGTGCCGATCAGTCCCACCTTCGCGCCCAAAATGCGCTCAAGCAGCTGCTTGAGAAGGTACGTCGTGGTGGTCTTGCCGTTCGTGCCGGTGACGCCCACCACGGTCATGTGTCTGGACGGCTCCCCGTACCACGCCGCCGCCAGCTGTGCCAGCGCGAGGCGTGCGTCCGGAACGAGAACATAAGGTATATCCATCTCCGGCGGCGCGTCGCAGAGCGCACAGGCCGCGCCGCGGCTCACAGCATCCGCGAGATAGTGCGCGCCGTCGTCCTTTGCGCCGTGCAGCGCTGCGAACAGCGCGCCGCGCGTCACCGTGCGGGAATCGTCCGCCAGGTGCGTGATCTCGGTATCCGGGGATGCGTGCAGCTCGCAGGTTGTCAGGTGTGAAAGCAATTCGGCAAGCTTCGTGAAAAAACGAATCCTTTCACATTGAATATGGCTGTCTTAGTCTGTCACGGAGGAGTCGCTCAGCTGGACGCGAACCACAGTGCCCGCCGCGACCTCCTTGCCCGGCGCTTCGGACTGGGATACTGCCCGTACCGAGGCGCTGGAGCGGTTCGTCGCGCCGGAGACCGACATGATGAGTCCCGCGTTGGTCAGCTTCTGGTTGGCGACCGAGGCGCTGTCGCCGATGACGTTCGGCACGATGCACAGCGCGTCGGACTTCGCCTCGCCGCAATAGAGAAGGATCTCCGCGTTGTTCGGCACGATGGCGCCGCCGGTGGGCGTCTGATCCGTGACCTTCTCACCGCTGCCAATCACGCGGCAGCCAAAGCCGATCTCCTTGAGCCTGCTCTGCGCCTCCTCGGCGGTGAAGCCCACCAGATTCGGCACCGTCGCGTCACGGCCCACCAGCTCTTCCGCGCTGTAGGTCGGCTCGATGCCGAGGTACGGCAGCAGCTCCGCCATGACCTCGCTCGCCACCGGTGCGACCATGTTGCCGCCGGAGACGTAGGTGCCAGTGTCGCGGTCCGGCTCGTCGAGCGTCAGCAGCATGATGACCTGCGGGTCATCCGCCGGCGCGAAGCACACAAAGGAGACGATGACGTTGCCGCCCACCTTATCCGCCGTGCCGGTCTTGCCGCCGATGCGGTAGCCCGCCACCTTGCCGTTCTTGCCCGTGCCGTCGGAGACGACGTACTCCAAGATCTCGCGCACCGTGGCGCTGGTGTCCTCGGAAACCACCTGCCGCAGCGGCGTCGTGTCGTGCTGATAGGTGACGTTGCCGCTGCTGTCCGTGATCTGGTCGACGATATAGGGCTGGCGGAGATAGCCGCCGTTGATGCATGCCGCCTGCGCCGCGATGAGCGCCACGGGCGTGACGTTGAAGTTCTGGCCGAAGGCGTAGCACGCGAGCGCCAGACGGGAGTAGTTGATCTCGTCGTTCATAAAGCCCGGCGCCTCGCCCGTGGTGTCGATGCCGGTCTTGGCGGTGAGGCCAAAGGCGTTCATGTACTCGACGAACTTCTGGTTGCCGACCCGCAGCCCGATGTTGATGAACGCCGGGTTGCAGGAATTCCCCGCCGCCACCTTGAGGCTCTGGTGGCCGTGGCCCGGGGCGCGCTTGGAGCAGTTGATCGTCGCGTCGTCGATCTTCACATAGCCCGAGCAGTCGAAGGTGGTGTCCATGTCGATGACGCCCTCTTCGAGACCCATGGACAGCGTCAGGATCTTGAACGTCGAGCCCGGCTCGTAGGTGTCGTTGATCGCCTTGTTGCGCCACTGCTTGAGCCGCAGGGTGCGCAGCTGCTCAAGCAGCTGCTCCTCAAAGGCTTTCTCGTCCACTGCGGCAACGGTTTCCACCGCGGTTTCGTCGTCCGAGGCTTCTCCGGTCTCCGCGTTTTCCCCGGTCTCGCCGTCGATCGTTTCCTCGCCCTCCGGCGTTTCGACCGGCTGCGTCGGCTGTTCGATGATAGTCGCCTTCAGGAAGTCATTGTAGATCTCGGCGGGGTTGTTTAGGTCATAGGACGGCAGCGACGCCATGCCGAGGATCGCGGCGGTGTTCACGTCCATCACGATGCCCGTCGCGCCCTTGCCGGTGCCGTAGCGCGCCTCCAAATCCGCAAGGCCCTTTTCGAGGTAGTACTGCACGGTGGTGTCGATGGTCGTGTGCAGGGCGCTGCCGTCCTGCGCGTCGAAGTACTGCTCGTACTGGTAGAGCAGCGACGTACCGCTCACATCCTTTGCCGTGATCACCATGCCGCTCTCGCCGGTCAGCTCCTCGTCGTAGACCGCCTCGAGGCCCATCGCGCCGCCGTTTTCGTTCACAAAGCCGATGACGTTGGA
>CAMJGU010000011.1 GCA_946405325.1 uncultured Clostridia bacterium
ATCCCCGTGTTCTGCGAGAAGGACGCCAACAACCTCCATTGGGGCGACATCGGCGCTGAGATCGTCACCGAGTCCACCGGCCTCAACCTCACCCAGGAGAAGGCTCAGCCGCACATCAACGCCGGCGCGAAGCACGTCATCATGGGCGCTCCCGCGAAGGACGACACCCCGATGTTCGTCTGCGGCGTCAACCTCGACAAGTACACCCCCGACATGACGTTCGTTTCCAACGCGTCCTGCACCACCAACTGCCTCGCCCCCATCGCCAAGGTCATCGAAGAGAACTTCGGCATTGAGAAGGGCCTCATGACCACCGTTCACTCCGTCACCCCGACCCAGAAGATCCTCGACGGCGTGTCCCTGAAGGATTGGCGCGGCGGCCGCACTGCTGCGCAGAACATCATCCCCAGCTCCACCGGCGCCGCCAAGGCCGTCGGCAAGGTTCTGCCCGCCGTCGCCGGCAAGCTGACCGGTATGTCCATGCGCGTTCCCACCTGCGACGTCTCCGTCGTCGACCTGACCGTCGAGCTGAAGAAGGCCGCTTCCTATGCCGACATCTGCGCCGCGATGAAGAAGGCCAGCGAGAACGAGCTCAAGGGCATCCTCGGCTACACCAACGAGCAGGTCGTCTCCTCCGACTTCCTGAGCGATCCGCGCACCTCCATCTTCGACGAGCTCGCCGGCATCGCGCTGGACAAGCACTTCGTCAAGGTCGTGTCCTGGTACGACAACGAGTTCGGTTATTCCGACAAGATGCTCTGCCTGGCCGAGCATATGCACAAGGTCGACGAGGCCGCCGGCAAGTAAGCCAAGTCTCATCGTTTTCAAGGATGGGGGGAATACTCCCTGTCTTTGACAAAGCCCGCGTCCTGAACGGACGCGGGCTTGCTTTTTTGTCCTCTTTTGAGGTATAATCAAGCCTAATCTGAAAAGTTGGAGTTATATGCTATGTTTCAAGGCTTTTCCCCCGAGGCGGTGGAGTTCCTCTGGGGCGTCAAATTCAACAACAACCGCGAGTGGTTCGGCGAGCACAAGCAGGAGTATCTGGACTATGTGGACAAGCCCCTGCGGGAGCTGTCGCAGCAGCTGCTCGACGCGATGAACGCGGCGTATCCCAAGATGGGCTTCGCGCAGCACGTCAGCCGCATCTATCGCGACGCGCGGCGGCTGTTCGGCCGCGGGCCGTACAAGGACCACATGTGGCTGGTGGTCGCCAAGCCCCACGAGGATCATCTGGGCCACCCCGCGTTTTACTTTGAGATCGCGCCGAACTACTTCAGCTACGGCTGCGGCTGCTGGGACATGACGCCGGAGACCACCGCCAAGCTCCGCGCGCGCATCGACCGCGACCCGAAAAAACTCGCCGCCATCGCGCGGAAGATCGACAAGTCGAAGTTCTCCCTCTACGGCGAGGAGTACAAGCGCCCCAAGGGCGACGTGGGCAAGCTCTTGAACCCATGGTACAACCGCAAGAACATCGGCGTATCCTACGACGACAACTGCGAAGGCGTGCTGTTCACGCCGGAGCTTGCCGACGAGATTCTGGAGGGCTTTCGCTTCCTGATGCCCTTTTATGAGTATTTTGACACCCTGCCCGGCGATCCCGCCCCGGAGAAACCGCTATGAAATCTGAGAGAATTTACCCCCGCGTCCTCGTCACCGCCAAGGGCGCGCGCTGGGTGGACAACGGCCACCCGTGGATCTATGAAAGCGACGTGGCGGGCGTCGAGGGCGCGCCGGAGAACGGCGCGCTGGTGGACGCGGTGAGTGAGAAGGGCAAGTACCTCGGCACGGGCTTTCTGAGCGAGCAGAGCAAGATCCGCGTGCGGCTCCTCTCCCGCAACGCCAACGATACCTTTGACGAGGCGTTCTGGCGGCGTCGCATCCACTACGCGTGGGACTACCGCAAGGCGGTCATGGGCGCGGACGTGTCCTGCTGCCGTGTGATTTTCGGCGAGGCCGACGGCTTCCCCGGCCTGACCGTGGATCGCTTCAGCGACCTGCTGGTGACGCAGACGCTGTCCGTGGGCATGGAGCGCATCAAATCGATGCTGTTCCCGCTGATCGTCGATGTGCTGCGCGAGGACGGCGTGGAGATCGCGGGTCTCTATGAGCGCAACGACGTGGTGATCCGCGAGCGTGAGGGGCTCACGCAGGGCAAGGGCTGGTTCGAGGCATTGCCCCATCCCGAAAGCGCCGTCACGGAGATCTGCGAAAACGGCGTCTATTACAGCGTGGACGTGGAGAACGGGCAAAAGACCGGCTTCTTCCTCGATCAAAAGTACAACCGCCGCGCCGTGGCGCAGCTCGCCAAGGGGCGGCGCGTGCTGGACTGCTTCACCCACACCGGCAGCTTCGCGCTCAATGCCGCCATGGGCGGCGCGGAGGGCGTCACCGCGGTGGACGTGTCCGAGAGCGCCATCGCCATGGCGCGCGCCAACGCGGAGCGCAACGGTCTGGGCGACCGCATGGTGTTCCTCTGCGCCGACGTGTTCGACCTGCTGCCCACGCTCGAAGCGCAGGGCAAAAAGCCCTTCGACTTCATCATCCTCGATCCCCCGGCGTTCACCAAGTCCCGCGAGACCGCGGACAGCGCCGAGCGCGGCTACAAGGAGATCAACCACCGCGCCATGCGGCTCCTGCCCCGGGGCGGCTACCTCGCCACGGCGTCGTGCAGCCACTTCATGCCCGCCGAGCGCTTCGAGCGGATGCTCCGCGCCGCGGCGCGGGACGCCAAGGTGGAGCTGCGCCAGATCGAGGCGCGCCAGCAGGCGCCCGACCATCCGATCCTCTGGAACGTGCCGGAGACGGACTACCTGAAATTTTATCTGTTCCAGGTGGTGTGATCGCGGTTGCATTTTCCGACAAAATATGGTATATTGACTTAGAAGAATAGATTTGGGAAGGTGTGGGAACTATGGCACTGAATATCGGCTCTTCCGCTTACCGCAATTATCAGAGCAACGTGAGCTCCATCAACAATACCATGCGCCAGCTCTCCAGCGGCTATCGGATCAACAGCGCCGCGGACGACGCCGCGGGTCTCGCCATCTCGCAGAAGATGCGCACGCAGATCACCGCCGATCAGGCCACGCTCCAGAACACGCAGATGGAGATCAACGCCGCCCAGACCGGCGACGGCGCGCTTTCCTCGATCCACGACGCGCTCGGCCGTATGCGCGAGCTTGCCACGCAGGCCGCGAACGGCACCTACACCGACGCCGACCGCGGTATGCTGCAAAAGGAGTTCTTCCAGCTCCAGGCGCAAATCGGCAACGTGTTTGAGAGCACCAACTTCAACGGCAACCGGCTGCTGACCAACGATCTGGACATCGGCAGCCTCTCCATCGGCACGCAGGACGGCGCGTCCGCCGCGATGGACGCGCTCAGCGGCGCGATCAACGCGATCTCCGGCCAGCGCGCGGACTTCGGCGCGCAGCAGAATCGCGCGGAGTACACCGCGGACGGCCTGATGAACTCCATCATCCAGACGCAGGACTCCGAAAGCGAGATCCGCGACCTCGACATCGCGCTGGCGGTGATGGAGAACACGAAGAAAAAGATCCTCGGCCAGTCCTCGATGTTCATGATGGCGCAGGCGCGGCAGAACGCCATGGGCGTGATGAAGCTCCTGCAGGGCTGAACCCAACAAGAACAAAAGCGAGCGGTCATTGACCGCTCGCTTTTTCCTGTTTACTTCTTCTCGTCCTCCAGCAGGCCCTTGAAGCTCGCCGCAAGGCCGGCAAGGCTCTGGATCTCGCTGGGAATGATGATCTTCGTCGCCTGTCCGTCGGCGGCCTTCTCGTAGGCTTCCAGCGCCTTGATCTTCACGACCTGGTCGTTGGGGTTCGCCTCGTTGAGCATCTTGATGGAGTCCGCCAGCGCCTGCTGCACCTTGCGGATCGCCTCGGCTTCGCCCTCCGCCTTGAGGATCGCCGCTTCGCGCTCGGCCTCAGCCCGGAGCACCGCGCTCTGCTTCTCGCCCTCGGCGACGAGGATCTGGCTCTGCTTCTGGCCCTCCGCCTGAAGAATCGACTCGCGGCGCTCGCGCTCCGCCTTCATCTGCTTCTCCATCGCGTTCTGGATCTCTTTCGGGGGCAGGATGTTCTTGAGCTCCACGCGGTTGACCTTGATGCCCCAGGGGTCGGTCGCCTCGTCGAGGATCGAGCGCATCTTGGCGTTGATCACGTCGCGGGACGTGAGGCTCTGGTCGAGCTCCATGTCGCCGATGATGTTGCGCAGCGTCGTCGCCGTCAGGTTCTCGATGGCGTTCATCGGGTGCTCCACGCCGTAGGTGTAGAGCTTGGGATCGGTGATCTGGAAGTAGATCACCGTGTCGATCTGCATGGTGACGTTATCCTTGGTGATGACCGGCTGGGGATCGAAGTCCGCCACCTGCTCCTTGAGCGACACCTTCTTCACCACCCGCTCAATGAACGGGATCTTGATGTGCAGGCCCACGCCCCACGTCGCGCTGTACGCGCCGAGGCGCTCCACCACATAGGCGCGGGACTGCTGCACCACCTGAATGTTGCTGACGATCAGCAAGAGAATGAGTACGATCAAGATAATCAAAGCGATATAACCAAAGGGACCCATCACATTACCTCCTTTTTCTCCGGCACGACGTAGAGCTTGACGCCCTCCATGCGCACCACTTCCGCCATGGTATCCTTTGCAATCACTGTTCCGTCCTCGCTGCGGGCGGTCCAGGTTTTGCCGTCAATGTAGACCGCGCCCGTGGAATGGGCGTTGTCGATGGTCTCCGTCACCCGCGCATTATGGTGCAGCACGCGGTCGGCGTTGGTGGGCACCACCTTCTCGCGCATCCGGCGCGCGAGCGGCCGCGTCGCCACCAGCAGCGCCGCCGACACCAGCAGGAACAGCACGCATTGCAGCCACAGCGGCCCGTCGAACGCCGCCGCGATCAGCGCCGCCGCGCTGCCGCCCACAAACCAGATGGAGACCAGTCCCGCCGTCGCGGCTTCGGCAATGCCGAACACCACGATGGCGGCGATCCAGATGACCGTCATCATATTATCCGCTCCCCCTTTCAGGACCCGCAGGAACGAAACGCACGCGGGCCCCAGCAGCACAATGAGCGCGAGCAGCACGCCGACAACGATCTTGTTGTACGGCGAGAGGTTGTTATAAAAGTTTCCCAGCGCGCTGCCCAGCTTCGGCGGCGGGAGCGTCCGCTCCTCCGCCTGCTGCGCCACGTCCCGCCGCGGGAGCTCGTCCGCGAACAGCGCGTCCATGGTCGTGTCCCAGCGCGAGCAGATGTAAAGGAGCTTTTCCATCTCCGGGTAGCCCCGGCCGCTCTCCCACTTGCTCACCGCCTGACGCGAGACCTGCAGCTGCTCGGCAAACTCCTCCTGCGTGAGACCGGCGCGCTTGCGCACCTCCTGCAGCCGTTCGCCAAAGGCCATTGTGTGTCCTCCGTTTCCTGTCTCTGGGGAAAGCATAGCGCGCCGTGCGCCGTTTTTCCACCAACTTGAAGTTGCGCGGCGGTTTTTTCGGCGCAACTTCAAGTTTACATCCCGTATTTTACCATCATCTGCGCGAAAATACTATAGCATTTCAGCAACTTTTTCGTTATACTTGGGGCAGCACATTGTTTTAGGAGACTATCATGCTGGATTTTGCCATTCCCTGCCTGCTGGGGCTCGAAAAGCTCGTGGGCGACGAAGTAAAACGCCTCGGCCTTGCCGACGTGCGCGTGGAGAACGGCCGCGTGCTCTGCCGCGGCACGGAGGCCGACGTCGCGCGGCTCAACATCAACCTGCGCTGCGGCGCAAGGGTGCTGCTGGTGCTGAACACCTTCCGCGCCACGGACTTTGAAGCGCTCTTTCAGGGCACCAAGTCCGTCGCGTGGGAGGACTGGATCGGGCGGGACGACGAGTTTCCCGTCACGGGCTACTCCATCAACTCCACGCTCCACTCCATCCCCGCTTGCCAGAGCATCGTCAAAAAGGCGGTCGTCTCCCGTCTGGGTGCGAAATACGGTCTCGAAACGCTTCCGGAGACCGGCAAGCGGCGGCAGATCCGGTTTTCGATCATGAAGGACGAGGTCATGATCGGGCTGGATACCTCCGGCGAGGGGCTTTACAAACGGGGGTATCGCGCCGTGGGCGTCGCCGCGCCGCTGCGCGAGACGCTTGCCGCCGCCATGGTGCTGCTCACAAAGTACCGCGGGCTTGACCCCTTCTGCGATCCCTTCTGCGGCTCCGGCACCATCGCCATTGAGGCGGCGCTCATTGCCAAGAACCGCGCCCCGGGCCTGAACCGCAGCTTCGCCGCGCAGTCGTGGGACAGCCTCGACCAAAAAATCTGGCTCGACGCGGCGGACGAGGCGATGGACAAGGAGTTCCGCGGCAAGCGCTACGAGATCTGGGGCGGCGATATTGACCCGGAAGCCATCGCGATCGCGCGGCACAACGCGGCGCTTGCCGAGGTGGACGACACCGTGTCCTTCGAGGTCGCGGACGCGACGCGCTTCCACTGGGGCGGACTGTACGGCAGGGTCGTGACGAACCCGCCCTACGGCGAGCGGCTGCTCGAGCGGCAGGAGGCGGAGGAGCTGTACCGCGCCTTCGGCAGGTCGATGGACAAGCTGCCCGACACCTGGCGCATCGCGGTGCTCTCGTCCCACACGGAGTTCGAGCGCTGCTTCGGGCGCTCCGCTGACAAAAAGCGCAAATTGTATAACGGCATGTTAAAATGCGATTTGTTCCTCTACGGAAAGAAGGTTTAGGAGGCGCGCCATGCGACACGTTTTTATCATCAATCCCGCCGCCGGCAAGTCCGACAGCCGCCAGCGCATCTATCAGATGGCGCAGGGGCTGCGGGAGCATCACGATCTGGACGTGGAGTGCATGCTCACCCGCTCCGCGGGCCACGCCACCATGCTCAGCCGCGGCATCGCATCGCAGGGCGGCGGCGTGCGGTTCTACGCCTGCGGCGGCGACGGCACCGCCAACGAGGTCGCCAACGGCATCGCGGGCTTTGAGAACGCCGCCATGTCCGTCGTACCCATCGGCACGGGCAACGACTTCCTCAAAAACTTCGGCGACGACGCCGCGAAGTTCTCCGACCCGGAGAACCTGTGGAACGGCCCGGCGCAAAAACTCGACCTCATCGACTGCAACGGGCGGCAGTGCCTGACCATCGCGTGCAGCGGCGTGGACGCCCGCATCGCCCGCGACGTGCACAAATACTCCACCACGCCGCTGCTCGACGGCAAGGGCAGCTACATCGCCTCGCTGATCGTCAACTTCCTGTTCAAGGGCATCGGCAGCCACTGGACGGTGACGGTGGACGGCGAGGTGCTGGACGCCAAGGACTTCGCCGTGGTCGCCGTGTGCAACGGGCGATACTACGGCGGCGGATTCATGCCGGTCGCCGAGGCGGGCATGACGGACGGCGTGCTCAACACACTGGTGGTCAAGAAGGTCTCCCGCGCGCAGTTCGCCCGCTTCGTCGGGCCCTACGGCAAGGGCGGCTACCGCCAGTTCCCGCGGTTCGCCACCTGCTACACCGCGCCGGTCATCCGCATCCAGTCGGAGAAGAACGACATCGTCACCTGCCTCGACGGCGAGTGCTCCACGTCGAGCGACGTGACCTTCCGGCTCTCGGACAAGAAGCTGAACTTCTTCGGCCCCACGGGCTGCTCGCCCGACGCCACGCGCAGGATATAAAAAACAATGCACCGTCTTGCGCGGTGCATCGTCTTTTTCAAATCGTCTTTCGGATCGTCAGGACGTTGTGGCCGTCCTCGTAGCGGTAGAGCATCTCGTCCATGCTCTTTTTGACCATATAAATGCCGAGGCCGCCGATCGAGCGGTCCTCCGCCTTCAGCTTCACGTCCGGATCCTCTTTTGCCAGCGGGTCGTAGGGGATGCCGGTGTCGCGGAACGTGATCGAGGCGACGCCGTCCTCCACGCCGACGGAGATCTCCGCGCTGCCCTTGCCGTTGGGGTAGGCGTAGTGGGCGATGTTGACGAACAGCTCCTCCACCGCGATCTCGATCTGCATCTGCGCCTTCATGCCGCAGTCATGCTCCTCCAGCACGGCGTTGACAAAGTCCTGCACTTCGTAGACTCTGTCCAGCTCCGCAGGCACTTTCAATACTTTTTCGGCTTCCATGGCTGATCCTCCCTTCCGGGCTTCGGTATGCAGGGTTATCCGCGCCGTTTATTCGACGGACGGGTAATTTTCTTCCATGTATAGGATAAGTATAAAAGTGTCGCTCACCCGTGTCAAGTGTGAAAATGTCTCCGTTTTCGCCGGACTTTCACACGGCGCTGCGGCTCATGCTCCAGATCCTCCCGCCGCAGCCACGCGCCGATGAGCGCGGTGTACATCGCGTCGTACAGCGCATTGTGGTAGTCGAAGATGTCCGGAATATTCAGATAGTCCACCGCACGCCAGAGCGCCGCCACCGAGGACGCGCCGCAGGCGTGAGAGAACGCGCGCTGGTAGTTGTAGACCTTCTCCGGTTCAAAGGCACTCACGCCCCAGTAGGCGCAGTTCTGGCGGATCACGCCGAAGTCGTCCGGCCCCCAGAAGGCAAAGGTGCGGTCGTCCCCGCACCAGTCGCAAAACGCCGCCCACGCCGAGGCGAAGGTCTCCTCGGACTCGACGGCGCATTGCAGGTCGGGCAGCTTGCGCGCGCCGGGGTCGAAGCGCTTGTGTACGCGGGGGCGGATGAACACGCAGAAGCTGTCCGTGATCCGCCCGCCCGGGCCGTCGGTGCGCACCGCGCCGATCTGCAAGATTTCGTCCAGCTTTTTCTTGTCGTAGCTCCGGTTCCACTCCAGATCCATCACGATCACGCGCCTCACCCCCTCTTATGAACCGCCCCTTATTCTACCCGAAAAACCCGCGGCGCGCAAGGGTGCAGATTTTATCCTTGCCCGCGCATCGTTTTTCTTGACACCAATGGACATTCTCCATATAATTGTACAGTATGAGGGCATTTCACTCTTTTTGGTCTGCGCCCAACCGGGGCAGACACGGCGGGGAGATCGTGATACCGGATTATGAGCTGCTCACGATGATGCTCTCCGCCCTTCAATGGCGGCAGCGGAACGGGCCGATCCAAATGGTGACGGACAGCGCCGGCGCTTCGTTTTTCGAGCGTGCCGGACTTGCCGGACTGTGGCCGATCTCCGCCGCGCTGGACGATCTGGACGGCACGACCGATCCCTTCCGCTTCTGGGCGGCGGGCAAGCTGCACGCCCTGCGGATGATGGACGCGCCCTGCGTCATGCTGGACACGGACATGATCATCTGGTCGGACGTGAGCCCTTCCCTGACGGACGCGGCGGTGGCCGCGCACCGCGAGCCGCTGGATCCCGGCGTCTATCCCGATCCCGCGGCGGCGTTCACGCTCGCGGAGGACTACGCCTTTCCGCCGGAGTGGGACTTTTCCCTGCCCGCCGCGAACACCGCGTTTCTCTATCTCCCGGCGGGATCGCTCAAAAACGACTATGTGGACGCCGCGTTCGCGTTCATGCGCGCGCTGCGCAACGACGCGATCGATCCCACGGTCTCCATGTGCTTTGCCGAGCAGCGCATCCTGCCCATGTGCGCCGCCGCCCACGGCGTACCGCTGCGCACGCTGCTGGACGTGGACGCGCTGAACGACCAGGACTTCATCACGCACCTCTGGGGGCACAAGAACGAGCTGGCGGCGTCGCCCGAGCGGCGCGTCGCCTACTGCCTGCGCTGCGTGCTGCGGATCCTGCGGGACTTTCCCGAATGGGAAAGCGTCCTCGCCGCCAACGCCCAAACCGCGCCGTATCTCGAGAGTCTTTGAACCAACCAGCCGGAAGGAGGTGCCGCCGTGAGCAAGCCCAAAAAGAAACGGATCCCCCCCGCCGCGCCCCGACCGGAGGATATGCCGTCGCTGCGCGAATTCTGGGAGCAGCTGAAGCAGCACTGCGGCACGAACGGCGAAGCGGGCACGACCTCCGCCTCCTCCGGACGCATCGGCGGCAGCGCCCGCAGCTCCGGACTTGGCAGCGGATCACGGCTCGGTTCCCGATCCGGTTCCCGTCTTGGCTCCCGCTTCGGCGACGACGAGGACACGCTGGGCTACGGCCTCGGCCTCATCGTACCGGATCTCTCCGCCGAGGAACGCGTGCAGAGGATCCTGCGCATGCTGGTGGAAAAGGACGCCGAGCGCGAAAAACAACGCAAGAAAGCAAAAGAAACCCGCGGCTGACGCCGCGGGTTTTTCGTTTTCTCAATAGCCGAATACAGCCTTCGCCTGCGCCATGTTCTCGCGGATCTTCACGCCGAAGGGACAGCGCGTCTCGCACGCGCCGCATTGGATACAGTCTCCGCCGTGGGCGGTGAGCACGCTGTAGTGCTGCGCCACGGTCTCCGGCATCATGCCCTGCGCGCGCGTGAGGTTGAGGAACTTGGTCACGTCCGCGATGGCGATGCCCTTGGGACACGGCGCGCAGTGGCCGCAGTACATGCAGTGACCCTCCCAGCTGATCTTTGGGAAGGTGGCGAATACG
>CAMJGU010000012.1 GCA_946405325.1 uncultured Clostridia bacterium
CCAGCGCCAGCGCGCGGCGGCGCTGACTGCGTTCGGGCGCGATTTCGGCGCGTTCGTTTTGAGGCATCGTAGATCCCTCCCAAATCTGTTTTCTTCATTATATACACGCGAGCGCGGAGAAAAGCAAGCGATTTGCGCAAAAAAGCGCCCGCCGTATGGCGGGCGCTCCCATCACCGGCACTTTGGGCCGGTCAATTGTCTTTCGGTCAGGAATTCTCCCAGCTCGCGCAGAATATCCGCATACGGCACGTCGCCGCCGCGGAGGACTTCAAAGGCGCGGCGCACCGTATAGCAGGTCAGGTCGCACGCCGCGCCGCGCGCAGGAGCAGCGGCCGCACGCCGCCGTCCGGCAGCGTGCGGATCAGGCGTCGGCACTCCTGATGCTCCCCCGTGATCTCCCACAGCTCTCCCTGCACCGCCAACGCCTCCGACACGGCGGGGCACTCCTCCCGCCACACGCCCTCCCGCTCCAGCAGGAGCCGGACGCAAGCCGCATGGCCAAACGCCGCCGCGGCCGCCAGCGGCGTCAGGCCGTAGATGCCTGTCCCGAAGCGCCCGTCTCGCTCGGGCAAAAACGCGGCGCTCTCCGACGCCGTCACACGGTGCCCGCGCACGCAGGGCTCCTCGCGAATATGTAGGATGTCCGGGATATTTTGCAGCGCCGTTATGGCGTCAAGGGAGGCGCCGTTTGCGTCGCAGCCCCAGTCCAGCAGCACGCGCAGATGCTCCGTGCGGCCCAGCGCCGCGGCAAGTGTGGGGAGCGTGCCCTGCACCACCCACCATTTCCCGCCCACGCGGATCTCTCCGGCGTACTCGCCGCGCGGCACATGGTCCAGCAGGCGATGCAGCAGCGCCGCGGAGCAGTACTCCAGCGCGGCGCAGAGCATCTCGCCCGCGGCGGGGCGCTCCAGCATTCCCACGCGTCCCAAAAACGACATGGCACGGTCCTCGTCGCCTGTTTGCAGATAGTGGAGCAGCGCCGCCTTTTCGTCCGCCGGGCTCAGCGCGTCGAAGCTGTCCGCAATCTCGAAAATATCCATCGCCGTATGCTCACGCGCCCAATGCGCGCTTGAGCTCCCGGGCGTTGGGCGCGTTGTCGCCGAAAAACACACGCCCCGCCGCCTCCGCGTAGCTCTCGGAGCCGTTCCGCGCGATCAGCAGCGCGATGGGGTCGGAGTTGGTGATGCCGTTGAGCAGGAACTCATTCTGCGGCTCGCCGTTCATCACGGCGTCGTAGAACTGCATCACGCGCTCCAGCCTCGCCATGGCCTCCGGATCGTTTTTCTCGCACAGCGCCTCCAGACGCATCAGCAGCACGCCGGTGAGCGCCCAGCGCTCGGTGAAGCTCATCGCGTCGATCTCGGCGATCAGCTCCGGCGTCGGCTCCGCGCCCATGATGCGCTCCGCCACGCCCGAGGCGATGATGGCGGCGTACTGGTTGTAGTAGGTCAGAAACTCCCGCGCCACCTGCGCCGACTGGATGAACTGCGCCACAAACGGCAGGTCGATCTCGAAGCCCTGCTCCTCCATCATGCGCAGCATGACGGACAGATCCTCCCAGCCGCGGGCGGTGACCAGCGCCGTGCCGTCCGCGCCCTTTTCAAAGACGTAGAACTGGCGCTTGTGGTCGTCCAGATAGCTCAGCACGATGGGGTGGACGCTGTGGTGCACCATGTACGCCCGCCAGGCGTCGTAATCCGCGCGCAGGTGCAGCATGCGCATACGGTCGGCGGTCACGGCGTCCAGCGTGGACGCCGAGGCGTTGTACTCCGTGGGGTTGCCGGCGAGCACCAGCATCCAGCCGTCGGGGATCGCGTGCGGGCCGAAGGTCTTCGCCTGCAAAAGCTGGAGCATGATGGGGCGCAGCGTCTCGCTGGCGCAGTTGAACTCGTCGAGGAAGAGGATGCCCTCTTTTTTGCCCGTCTCCTCCATGACGCGGTAGACCTCGGCGATAATCTCGCTCATGGTGTACTCGGTCATCGAAACGGTTTTTCCGTTGATCTTGCGCTCGATCAGCCGCGGCAGGCCGATGGCGCTCTGCCGCGTGTGGTGCGTCACGGAATAGGACAGGAACGCCAGATCCTGCTCCTCCGCCACCTGGCGGACGATCTCCGTCTTGCCGATGCCGGCAGGGCCCATCAGGCACACGGGACGCGCGCGGCGGCGGTCCATGCGGTAGCGTCCCACACGGTCCTTGCTGAAATAGAGCTTCGCGGTCTGCGTCAGCGCCGTCTTTGCCTGCGCGATGGTCACGGTCTCCGTCACTTGAACCTTCATAATTATGTCCTCCTCAATCGTTCGTTTCTTCGATCTTCAAACTGCCGTCGTCCTGAATGTGTACCTTTGTCACCCAGTCGGGGATCATATCGAGGCTCCACCACCAGTCGTCCTCCTCCCGCGGGAGCAGGAACGCCACGGGGTAATCCGGCGCCTCGTCCGGGAAATCCCCGCAGCCGTCGGAGAGGTACAGGAGGCCGCGGAATGCCTTGCCGTCCTCCCGATCCTCGCGGCAGCGGTCCACATAGTCAAACACCGGGCGGAAATCCGTTCCGCCGCAGCCGTAGGTCTCAAAGCCCTCCAGGATCCGATCCGTGTCGTCCTCCCGCGTCAGTACGTCAATGTGCTGGATCTCCGCGTCGCGCTGGATGAGCGTGATCTCCACGCGCGGCCCGCCGGAATCCCGCAGGATCGCCAGCAGCTCGCCGAGGAACTGCTTCATCACCTCGCCGTGGCAGGAGCCGGACGTGTCCAGCGCCACCGCGAGGTTGAGGACGCCCGCGTCCTCCCGCACCTCCTCCGGCTCTATGAGCGGCACGTCGCCGGTGAGGTCGAGGCCGACGTGGTAGAGGATGCGGTCGATGGAGTCCGGGTCGATCTCCACGCGCTCGCTGATGTCCATGAAGCGGCGCAGAAAATCGCGATAGCCGGTGCCGCTCTCCTCCGCCTCGCGGTAGACCTCGGACAGCTCGCCCGCGAGATCGCCCTTGCCCTTGCTGTTCAGACCCGCCGCCACCTGCTGCCGCGCCGCCTCCCACAGCTCACCCAGGTTTTTGCCCGCCATGCCGTTTCCGCCGCCGCTGCGCTTGCTCTGCGGCTTGCCCCAGAACCGATGGTCGTCCGTGTGCAGCGGCTGCGCGTGCAGGACGAGGTTCTTCGCCTCCTCGCTGTTGGCCGGGGCGAGATAGATCTGCTCCAGACTGTTCTCGCGCTGGGCGTTCATCAGCTCCCGGGTCGCCTGCGGCCACTTTCTGGGATGCACATAGTCCTTTGCCAGACGGCTGAGGAGATCCGCCGCCTTAAGATCCGCCGCCGCGTCGAACAGCAGCTCCGTCTGCCCCTTGCGCTTGCCGTAGTGCCCCAGCAGCCCATGGGCGAGAATGTGCATCAGTTGCTCGCCGATCGCCTTCCTGTTTTCTAAATAGGTGCGCGCCACGGTCTCGGGATGGTAGAACAGCGTCTCCCCGTCCGTCCAAAGCGGCCCCGGCTGCTCGCAGGACTCCATCGGTAACAGGTAGATCACCGGCAGCAGATCGGGCAGCTCCAGCGCCAGCTTCCGCCGCGCCGCGTCCACGATGCGCTTTGCGCTGCTTTCCAGCGCGGTGGTCTTTTCCTTCTCGTTCATCGTGCCATCGTCCCCCTTTCGCGTACAGTAAAGCACACGGCTCTCCCCAAAATTTGAGAGCAGATTTACCTTGCAGCAAATCCGCGCGATTGTTTTGCTCTCAAATTTTGGATTGGGCGCTCCTTTATACTCGATCCCGTAAGAGGCGAAAGGAGGGCTCACAATGAGCAAGCAGGAAATATTAAAAATGGTATCCGCCGTCCGCGGCGGCGAGCCGGTCTGCCGCCCCGCGCGGCTCAAGGGCATCGGGCAGATGTCCAAGCGCGATCTTGCCTACTGCCCCTTTCCGAAGGGCACCCACGACGAGCTGCGCGGCGCGTTCGAGGCAGCGCCGCAGTTTGCCGGGATCGACGTCGACAAGGTGCTGCCGAAAACAAAGCAGCACGCGCGCGTCATTCTGATTTCCGAGAGCGGCTACGACGCGCGGCAGGCGGCGCTGTACCTCGCCGCCATGTCCTCCCAGATCGACCGCGGCGAGTCGGACGAGCTGTTCCTCGACGACGGCCTGGACTCGCCCGAATTGAATGAAGAGCTGGAGAAAATGCTGGGCATCGACGAGTCGGAGCGGGAGATCACGCAAGCGCTGCTGGTGACGTCCGCCTCCCTGCTGGACCCCGACATCGCCTCCGGCGGCGAGGACGACAGCCCGATGGCCGCCATGATGGCGGGGCAGAAAAAGCTGGACGTGTCGTCGCTCTCCGCGCCGGCGCTTCTGGTGTACGCCGACAGCGGCCCCGCGCTGTCCGAAACCGTCGTGGAGCAGCTGGAGATCGCCTGCGGCAAGGGATGCGACGCCTTTCTCGCGCTCAGGAAGACCCAGATCGATCTGAAGCTGGTGAACGAGCTGATCCTCAAGCACCATTTTATCGTAGTAAATGTGCAGCCCACCACCGACGAGTATCTGGTCAACGTGCTGCGCGCCGCCGTGAAAGAGCAGCGCCTTATCCTCGGCTCCGACGTGAATTGCGCGACGGCCGTTTCCGCCATGCGCCGCCTGTGCGGCATGAACTTCAACGAGCTGGACCTCTACGACCTGGCGGCCTACGCCGCGCAGCACGCGGAGAACAACGTTGCCACCGCCGCCGATCTGGTATACCACCCCTACAGTCCCAAGCGCGACGGCAAAAGCGCGATGGACGAGCTGCGCGCCATGACCGGCCTCGATGGCGTCAAGGACGTGCTGCGCCGTCAGCTCGCCGTGTTCACGCTCAAGGCACAGCACGGCGGCGAAGCCGCCTGCCGGAGCCTCGCCTTTGCCGGGTCTCCCGGCACGGGCAAGAGCGTCACCGCGCGGCTGGTGGCGGAGATCCTACAGGAGAACGGCTGCGGCACCGGGCGCTTCGTGGAGGCGGGGCGCGAGCAGCTTATCGGCAAATACGTGGGCCACACCTCGCCGAAGATCGCCAAGCTCTTCGAAGAAGCCCGCGGCGGCGTGCTGTTCATCGACGAGGCGGGTGCGCTGATCCCCAGCCGCAGCGACAGCTACGCCGAGGAGGCGGTCAACGCGCTGGTGCGGCACATGGAGCTTGCGCCGGAAACGATGGTCATTTTCGCGACCTACTCGGATGAGATGCGGGAGCTGCTGGACTCCAACCCCGGCCTCTCCAGCCGCATCGCGCAGGTGTTGGAATTTCCGGATTACACCGACGAGCAGCTCTGGGAGATTCTGGGCACCCTGACCGCCAAGGAGGATTTCGCTCTCCCCGCCGACGCCCACGACGCCTGCTGTGCGTTCTTCCATACGCTGCGAGAGCGCCGGGGCAGGAACTTCGGCAACGGGCGCGAGGCGCGCCGCCTGCGGGACGCCGCCATTGAGGAGCTGGCGCTGCGTGTCATGGACGACAAAACGGCAAATCCTGAACTGACCGCCGAGGACTTCTCCGCCGCCGCAAAGCGCCTGCTGGAGTCGGAAAACAAAGACGAAAAAGAAACCGCACGCATCGGATTTTAACAAGGAGGTATCACCATGACATTGCTGGATTATCTTTGGAGCAAGGCGCCCGCCGGGCAGGTATTTCACCGTCAGGGGGACGGCGTCCGCGTCGATCTCAAGGAGCTGTTCGACCGGCGCGACACCCTGAACCCCAACCTGATCGCGGAGGTTTTGGGCGAGGTCCTCCCGGATCTTTTTCCTATGTACTACGGGAGCGGCTTGGATGGGATAAATGGTTTCCGATGCTCGAGCTCAGCGACGAGGACACGCGCCGCAAGAAAGAGGAGCGCGACCGGGTGACCTACATGGAATTCCCCGACTTCTGCGAGAATCTGGAAATCGGCGTCTGCACGCACGACAACGTGATCGAATTCCTGAACCCCGAAAACGCCGCGGTTCCTCTTATTATGGTAAAAACAGGCGAAAGGGGAGCAAGAAAAGAGGCGGCCGCAGCCGCCTCTTTTCTTGTTCCCCGCGCGTTATCCGCAGCGTGCTTCCTTCTCCTCCCGCACCGGCCACACGACGCCGCGCTCCCGCAGGAGCCGCGCGGTCTCGCTGTGGCCCTTCTCCAGCGCCATGTAGAGCGGCGTCACCACGCGCGTCTCTCCGAAGCCCGTGCCGTCGTTGTAGGTCGAGCGGCTGGGCATGTCCGCCTCGTTGGGGTCATAGCCCGCGTCCAGCAGCAGCCGCACCTGCTCCGTGCGCCCGGTCGCCGCCGCCGCGCAAAGCGGGTTGCTGTTCAGATTTGTGCTGACCTGGATCATGTTGTTCGTCGGCTGCGCCTGCCAGAAAAGGAAGATCCTGCTGCGAAGCTCATCGCTCGAGCGCTCCAGCAAAACGCGCAGCAGCTCAGGGTTCCTGCCGCAGCACGCCGCCGCGGCGACGCAGTTGAACCCAATGTCGTCCAGCCGATCCTGCCACAGCGTCTGCCCGATCATTCCGAACCCGCCGGGAATGCCGAACGCGTCGAACGGGTGTCTTGCTACGACCCGGATGGCGTCCAGCCGCTCCCGGCACGCGTCGGCGTCCAGCGGTTTCTCCCATGCTTCGCGCACCCACGCGCGCCGCTGCTCCTGATCCATGTGCTCCAGACGCGCGCTCCAGAACACGCCGTTTTTCGGCATCTCCTCCCGCGTTTCGGACGTCTGAGGAGGCAACGGTGCGGCGAGCAGCGCCGCGCGGAGCATTGGATTGCCGGTTTTCCCCGTAATGTAGCCGAGCAGCTCCTCCCGGGATTCGTCGTCCAGCACGCCCCGGCGCAGCATTTCCTTCAGGAACTTCGCGTCCCCATGATCCAGGATCAGCATGGCAAGACGGCTGATCCCCTTCGTGCCCGCGCGGTAGAAGTGAACGCACTCGGTCAGCGCCGTGAGATGCGGCTTGTCATTCCAATCCTCCAGCCACGCGCTCTCCGCCGCCGCGCAGAGGACGCCGCCCTCGCGCAGTCCTGCGAGCATTTCCCAGCACATTCCGACGCGCGTCGTCCTGTCATAGCGGCACTGTGCCATGCCGGAAATGTCGCGCACCTCTCCGCACGCTTTTTTCCAGCAGCGCAGCAGCTCGTCGCATACGCTCTGACCACCCCAGCCGCAAAGGGAGAGGTTCAGCAGATCGTCCCGAATGTCCTGTTCCTCACACAGCTCCGGATAGAGCGTCACCATGCGGAGCATCTTTTTTTCGCGCATCCTGCAGTTGTGGTGCATCAGCACATCCGCCGCCGCGCGCAGCTGCTCCCGCGTGCAGGGCTTCCCCTTCAGCCGCTGGGTAAACTCGCTCAGGTTGCTGGATTCCGTGATCGCCGACAGCTCCGGCGCGTGCTCGGTCAGCAGCTCGCGGCGCATTCCCGCAACATCATACATACCGCTTTTGAGCCGGAAGGCCAGCCGCACGCACGCACGCTGCTCCGGGCTCTCGCGAAGTGCCGCCAAAGCAGCAGCGCAGACAGCGCCGCTGCTTTCTTTCCGCACCCCCTTCTGCCGCAGCAGGAGCCGCACCGCGTCCTTGCTTCCGCAGAGGATCGCGGCCGCCAGGGGCGTGCAGCAATCGATCGACCACAGCGGATGGGCGATGGTCTTTTGAAATGAATTGTACTCCGCCGCGCCGAACGTCAGCAGGCTCTGATGCACGCCGCCTCCGGGGAGCGCATCCGGCGCAAAGAAAGGCTGACCGTTCCACCCAAGGCAGAGCAGCGCCTGCGCCGACGCCGGGGAGTCGCTGTTCACGTCCCAGCCGCGCCGGAGCAGGATGCGCATGTGCGCGACCTTATTCATCGCCGCCGCCAGCGTCAGGATCGTTCCCGTCACATTGACGTAACGCGTGGCGCTCCCCAGCTTCCACTGCTCCGTCGCGCCATGCTCCCCGGGCGCGCAGTGCTCCAGCACCGCGCGGAACAGCTCCGGCGAGCAGTGCAGCGCGGCGCTCAGGCACTCCCCCGCGCGCTGGGCGCAGAGCGGCTCGTCCAGCTTTTTGAGCAGGGTGTACGCGCGCGCGTAGTTCTTGTCCCGAATCGCTCCCGCCAACAGCGCCGCCGGTGGCGGCTGGTAAAGTCTTTCCCTCCGGATGTCCGGATTTTCAGGGCCCGCGATTCCGTTCATCTCACTCCTCCTTGTTCAGCTCCCTCATCAGCTCCATCAGTTCTTCGTTCATCTCCTCGAGCTCGTCGCGCAGCGTCGACAGATGCGTTGCGAAAATGAGTCCCGCCATCAGCATCCCCACCAGCATTGCCACGGCGAACCCACCCGCGAAGCAGAGCCCAAACATGGTTCTTGCGACATCGATCTCGATCATATCAGCATCCTCCTCTTTGATTTGGTAGCCTCAGCGTACCACGGCGTGTACGCCAAATTTTGAGAGCAGATAAAACGGATGCGCGGTCATGCCGCGTTCGCTGCCAGGAGAAAAGATTCAATGCCCCAGCGCTCTGCCGCGTAGATCTGCATATAGCGCTGCCCGCACTTCATGTAGCGCCCGATGGCCGCATGAGCGTCATTCGAATACGGCCATGGCAGAGCGCCCCTTGCGTATTGAACCAGGATCTCTGCCAGCCGCTCCTTCTCGTCCGCCTGATAGCCGTCCCAGCTCAGAAACGACAGGGCGACGCGCTTGAGCGCCTCATCGTCCATCTGCGCCGCTTTCTTTGTTTTCCTCATGTACTCGATCACGCTGTCCCCGTCCGAGGCGCAAACCTGCCAATACCAAGCTCACGCTCGTTCTTTTGCCATTTCTTCCATGCTTCCCTCCCGATGATTTCGTAAGTGAACTGCTTTCGGCATAACAACTTCCTCCTTTCTAGCCCAATATATCAGGCAGGCTTTCCAAATTGTGAGAGCGGACAACAATTCGCCGCGCCGGATTTCGCGTTTCCTTGACACTATACACAGGCCGGTGATATGTTTTTTCTATCATTATCGTTTGTTTTACAAACAAACAGAGCGTCGCGCAGGTTGTTCTCTCCTGCACGACGCTCTCGATCAGGTATAGGGAAATCGAGAAGAAACCTCATTTCTCGTCATCGTCTTTTCGCTATCTATCCTTTTGCATATCAGCAGCGAATCATCAAGTGTTTTCCCTTTCTTACCTCATCCCAACAAATTCACAACCAGCAGCGAGGAGCCTTTTCTATCCACTCCGCGCTTGACTTTTCCGTCAATCGGGCATACTATCTATTACGAAGATTTTATGCACATACAAGATTTCTCGTAATAGGAGGGCGCGATGAAGGAAATCAAGCGAGACCTCTATCTCAACAAGCTGATTGACCGCCGCGAGAACGGCTCCATCAAGGTCATCACCGGCATCCGTCGCTGCGGCAAGTCCTATCTGCTGTTCAACCTCTACTACCGCTACCTGCTGGAAAGCGGCGTCCCGGCGGAGCGCATCATCCGCGTCGCGCTGGATGATGAGGAGCATGAGGAACTGCTCGACGGCAAGGCGCTGGGCGCCTATGTGCGCTCACTGGTCAACGACAGCGACCGATTCTACGTCTTTCTCGACGAGGTACAACTGGTCGATGGGTTTGAAAAGGTGCTGAACGGCCTGAACCGCCGCGAGAATCTCGATATCTATGTCACCGGCAGCAACTCCAAGTTCCTCTCCACGGATATTCTGACGGAGTTCCGCGGGCGCGGCGACGAGGTGCGCGTCTATCCCCTGTCGTTCTCGGAGTATGTCTCCGCATACGAAGGCACCGCGCAGGATGCATGGGCGGACTACTTCACCTACGGCGGTCTGCCGCTGATTCTCTCCCGCAAGACCGACGAGCAGAAGTCCAAGTACCTGACCGACCTGTTCCAAAAGGTCTATCTCGACGACATCATCGACCGCAATCAGCTGCGCGGCTACGCCATCATGGACAATCTGGTGAACGTCCTCGCCTCCGGCGTAGGGTCGCTGACCAACCCGAGCAAGCTGGCGAACGCCTTTGAGAGCCGCGGCATGGGTCATGTCTCCGACAAGACCATCGGCAGCTATATCGGCTATTTGCAGGATGCCTTTTTGATTGAAAAGGCGGAGCGCTACGACGTGAAAGGCAGAAAGCACATCGGCTCGCCGTTCAAGTACTACTTCTCGGATGTGGGGCTGCGGAACGCGCGGCTGAACTTCCGGCAGCAGGAAGAGAATCACATCATGGAGAACATCATCTACAACGAGCTGCTGATTCGCGGGTTCAACGTGGACGTCGGCATTGTGGAGCATCCGGAGAAGAAGGACGGCAAGCGGGTGTTAAGCCGCTATGAGGTGGACTTCGTCTGCAACAAGGGCAGCCAGCGATACTATATCCAGTCGGCGTTTGCGATCCCCGACGAGGAAAAGCTGGCGCAGGAGCAGCGCTCGCTGCTCCTGACAGGCGATTTCTTCAAAAAAATCATCGTGACACGCGACGCCGCCAAGCCGTGGCACAACGAACAGGGTGTGCTGATTGTGAACGTGCAGGACTTCCTGCTGAATGAGAACAGCTTGGAGCTGTA